>DAOVWR010000049.1 GCA_030636545.1 Mycoplasmatota bacterium | reverse complement strand
ACCTCTTCTCCGTTCATAATGATTTCAGGGGCAATTGTATCAATAATATTGACTGTTCTTGAATCTGTTTTAATTACTACTAAGTTACTATCTAAGACATTATAAGTAATAATATATTGTCCAAGTTCATTTGAATTTACTGTTCCAACTATTTCTAATGTATATTGCGGTGCACTATCACCTGATAATGTAGCACCTTGTTCGATATACTCTGTAAGTACTTCTAAATTAATTAAAGCATCGCCAATTATATTAAGTGAGACATCAACTAATAAATCTACTTCAACATAAAATCCATAATAATCATCTTGAGTTTCATCACTAATAAACTGAATAATGATATCTTCATCATAACTTAGTTCTAAATTAGCCAGTTCGTTACCAGTATAATCGATTGTTTCTGTGCTACTAGTTAGATAGACAAAGTCATACTCGCTTTCTAATTGTGAAAAACTATAAAAAGTTAGATCATATATACTTAAATCATCTGCTAAATCTAAATACCAAGTGATATTTTGGTTATCTCCATAAGGATTATGTTCTGTTTCTATATCACTTACAAAGTTATACTCTTGTTCTAAACTACTAATAAGCAATCCATCTTCATAAATAGCGACATTGATGATATTGCTTGTTTCATTAAAATTAATAAATCCACCTGAATAAATTGATGAACTAGGATCAGCCACAGTACCATCAAGTGTGTAATATACTGTTGCGTTAGTTGGAATATTAGTAATATTTAATCGATATTCGAAGCCGTTTCCGGCATATAAATATAACTCAGTTCCCTCAGGAATATCAAGTTCACTAACTAACTCTATTCTTGGTGGTAAGTATACATCGAAAGTAATTACTCCGTCGTGTTCAAAAACATTATAGATTTTAATATCAATTAATGTTCCATCACTATAAAACATAGCGATATCAGTATCATTACCCATTTCATTATAAAGATTATTATTTGAAATAGCGGCATTATCAATGTCACCATCTTCATCTACATTTTCATCATCTAGTTCTGGAAAAACAATTGGTAAAGGATTAGTACTTATTCCTGGTCTAAAGATAAACAGTTCATCTATTGGAACTCCAGAAGTATTATAGTATCCATGCACATTCCCATCATCAAAATAATCAAAGTCAACACGGTAAGCTAGTAAGCCTGTTCCTGGTAAATTTATCTCATACATTCCCTCTTGAACACGGTACTCAATGTAAATAAATTCATTTGAATATCCTAAATCTATTTTATATAAATTATCCGCAGAATCAGCCATTGGAGCTAATGTATATGTTCCACTTTCAGTTATTTCATCAACATTAGTAATCCAAGCACCATACATTTCTTTCATATACCCAAGCATATGACTAGAAATATCAGTCGTTCCATCCATTAAGCCCCAGTCCCCAACTGGCTCTATATTATAATAACGATAGTAATGATATAAATCAGGTGCACTAATTAAATGAAATGTTTCATGTGCTAAAACACCGACATCAACTTTAAGATTATAACTAGCGTCATTTCCTAATAATTCAAAAGTATAAGTATATGCATATACACCATTTATCATTGGCGCATTATTATAGTATTCTCCCCTAGTATAATTATAATAACTTGATAAGGTCCATTTATGAGGCCAAAGTACAGTATTCCAGCCATCATCTTCTCCACTAACCATAAAAGTAATACTATCAATATCACCATCATCATTTACATCTAAATCTAATGTGTCACTAATTAAATTATTATCATCTACAAAGTCAATTGCTCGTTTAAGTAATTCATGTTCTCTATCAGCTTGTGTATTTCCAGTTGTTGAATCATATCCATTCGGATTAGTGTTTTCATCATATACTTCATAATAAGAACGATCATATATATCCTGATAAAAAATCATCGTTGTTCCATCATTAACAATATATGATTCTATTGTTAGCTGGTTATATGATACTTCAAGATAATAACTCTTTAAACTAGCGCTAGTTAAAGAGTTAAATAAATTTTCATAATAGTCATAATTAAATGGTGCATTATAACTAGTTTCATCTGCGAATTTAATAAAGATAACAATATTCGCAAATGAACTACTCTCATTTATCGCACCATTTTCTACTTCTTCGTAAATTCGTTTTATATGTCCTAGTGCTTCAATTTTTGTACTATTTTGTGCGTTTACACCAAGTGTTGGTGTGAAAAGCATCAAAAACAAAAATAATAAAGTAATAATCTTTTTCAATCGAAACACCTCCTTAATAATATATTTTATCACATATTGTATATAAACTTATGAAAAAGATGAGTATTTTTTATACTCATCTATCTATATAATAGCATCTTTTTTCTAATTTTTTAAAAAATACTTCTCTGTGCATTGACGATATCATCGTTGTTCCTAACTTTTATAGCTTCCGTTTAAATAACGGCACATTTCAAATATGACAAATTGATGTCTAATATCTGTGAAATTATACGTTTCTTCTTCGTAATCAAAGCTGAAACTACCTCTCATAGTATTTACAGGGAATTTTATCTTTTCTAAATCAAATATAAATGATGATATATTATTAGATAAGTGAAGTTTTTTATCTTTATATCTAACTTTGTATTTTCCTAGCTTAACATTTTTCATTCGATAATGATTTACAAGGTTTAATGTTACTGACATCACAAATTCACTAGCAATAACTTCTTCAATTTTTTTATATTGGAATTCATTATAATCAACAAGGTTATCAAATTTATTTCCTTCAATAAATTCATATTCGTTTATGTGTCCAATTTTACCACATTTTGAACAAACAATATCATCTCCACTACCAAAGACAGTTAAGACTCCACCACAGTTATTACAGTAGTAAACAAGTCTTTCAATCCCTTCAGCTCGTGCTTTACGATTAAATTTAATCATTTTTTCTCTTTGAAAATCATAATCATTATTATAGATTGCTGTTTCAATTATTTTATTAATCTTAATAGGTGTTAATTCTTTAATTTCTTCTTTCTTAAGAAGTGTTAATGTCTCAGTATGAACTTCACCATTCTTCGCAAAGTAATCAGCCCATCTAGGTTGAGAAATATACCCACCTTGTTGTTTAACTAAAATAACATCAAGACCAGCTTTTTTGATTAACTTCCCACTTGATTTAAATATTTCTAATGTTTCACCATAAAATGTGTTGTCACCTTCTGGGAAAAAGCCGATACTATACCCCATTTCGAGATAATCATATAAGGATTTCATTGCAATATAGTCGGGTTTTCCAACTCTTTTAGGAATAGCTCTAGCTAAGAATTTCATTCCAAAACCTTTTCCTGGATCTAAAAAACCAATTGCTGTTGCTAAAAAGCGGATTTTCGATTTTATTGTTTTCATTACAACAAAAGCATCCCATGTATTAAAATGATTTGAAATCATAATAAATTGTTCTCTATCTTTAGGAATAATCTCTCCTTTAGTAATTACTTTTATTTCTCTAGCCATTAGTAAATTTACTATAGGTCTAGCAACTACAATCGCAGCATCTGCAAACTTATCTTTAAATGGTATTTTCATAAATCTCACCTCGTTATCAACATTATAGCAAATAATCCTTTGAAGGCCAAATAAAAAAAGACTGTTTTCAGTCTTTTTCAATTAAATTAATTGCTTCTTCAATCGTTTTTTCACAATTATCAATATCTACATCAAGACAATTCACATTGAACTGATTATTGAAAAACGTGTATTGTTTTTTGGCTAAATTACGTGAATGCTGTTTAATTTTTTCTATTGCAAAATCTAACTCGTATTCACCAGAGAAATGCTTATAAAGCTCTTTATAGCCTATACTTCTAACGCTATTTGAGTTAATTCCATTGTTATACAAGGTTTTCACTTCTTTAAGAAGACCCTGTGTAAGCATTTCATCTACTCTCAAGTTAATAAGTTCATAAAGTTTTTCGCGATCCATTGTTAAGCCAATAATCTTAAACTCATATAATGGAATATCCTTATTTTTATTTTCAGAAATTTTATTAACTGAAGATCTTGAAATTGCTTGTAAAACTCTTTTACGATTATTTGGATGAATTCTTAGTGAAATTTCATAATCTTTTTCTTCTAGTAATTCATGTAGATCTTCATTTGAAAAATATTGATAAATTACGTCTAACGAATGGTCTCTAGTTGCGTTTTCAAAATTATAGTCATATAACACACTTTTAATATAAAGACCTGTCCCGCCAACTATAATAGGCATTATATTGCGTTGCTGCATTTCGTTTACTTTCTCTCTAACCATCTTTTGAAAAATAGCAACACTAAAGTCTTCTTGCGGTTCCAAAATATCAATTAAGTGGTGTGATATTCCTGCTTTTTCTTGATTTGTTACTTTTCCACTTCCAATATCAAGTCCTTTATAAACTTGTACGCTATCTCCAGAGATGATTTCTGTATTATATTTTTTAGCTAATGCTATAGATAGTTTTGTTTTACCAATACCAGTAGGCCCGACAATAACGATTATCATTACATAATCCTCAAGAATAATTTTTCAATTTCTTGTTGGGTAAATTTAATTATTGTTGGTCTGCCATGAGGACAAGTATAAGGATTTTCACAATTTTCAAGGTCATGTAATAATTTTTGTATCTCATTCTTATTAATATACTTATTGGCTTTAATAGAGTGTTTACAGGATAACGATTTAGCTAGAGAATCTTTTACATTCATAATACCTATATCTTTACCATCTAAAATATATCTAACAATTTCTTCAGTGTAAATTCTTTCATATCCTTCTACAAACCAGGTTGGAACTTTTGTTATATCAATTGTCTTTATTTGATTAATTTCTAATTCAATTCCCAGTGGGATAAATAAATCTAATTGATCATTAAGAGCAATAACTTCTTGATTCGATAAATCAAGGGTTATAGGGATCAATAATTGGTAAGTTTCAATATTAACAGATTCCATTTTTTGATAGTAATTTTCATATCTAACTCTTTCCGCTGCGGCATGTTGGTCAATAATGAAAAGACCATCTTCATTTTGGGCAATTAAGTACGTTCCCAGATATTGACCAATATATTCTAATCTAGAAATTTTTTGTGACTCATCAGCAACCTTTTCTTCTGATGTTTTGACTGTCTCTTGTTTGTCTAAAATTTCGCGAATTTTCTTTTTTTCAACTAAATCGTCTAAATAGTTAACAAAGTCTTCTTTTACAATGCTTGATTTCCCATTAGTTGAAGAAGTAAGGTTTAGTGACTCGTATTTTACACTATCTACTACTTTGTCCTTCATTTCGGGAATCAAATCTAAAGTTCTTAACTTCTCATTTATAGTATTTCTAATAAGTGATAACAACATTCTTTCTTCAGTAAATTTTACTTCTAGTTTTTGAGGATGCACATTAACATCAATTAGTAATGGATCTAAATCTATTTTAAGAAATACAATTGGATGTTTTCCAATTGGTAAATACGTTTTATATGCTTCATTTACTGAAGAAATTATTTTACTGTTTCTAATCATACGTCCATTCGCAATAACTGTCACATGATTTCTTGAAGAACGATTGAATATTGGTTTCGTTAAATAACCACTAACTTCAAAATATTGATTTTTCCCATTAAATGGCACCATATTCTTAATAATTTCTATTGAGTAAATATTTGATAGTACTTTTAAATGATCTCCTGATCCTGTTGATCTGAAGATAGTTTTAGTATTGTTTGTTAGTGTGAATGACACAGTGGGATTAGCTAAGGCAATTTTATTAACGTAATCAACAATGAAAGATAATTCAGTATTGGTAGCTTTTAAATGTTTTAATCTCGCCGGTGTATTATAGAAAAGATACTTAACAGAAACACTTGTTCCTTTTCTAGGAGCGTATTCGCTTTCTTCTTTAAGTTCACCTTTTAATAAGAAGATACGGTATCCTGTGTCGCCTTCGCAGCTAATTATTTCTAAATGAGAAACCGAGGCAATTGAGGGTAATGCTTCCCCACGGAACCCAAGTGAAGAAATGTGAAACAAATCATGATTTGTTCTTATTTTAGATGTTGCATGTCTTTTAATGGACATTTTCATGTCTTCTTTACTCATACCGTCACCATCATCAGTTACTTTGATTTCATTAAGTCCTGATTCTAGTAAATCAATCTTTATTACTGTGCTGTTCGCATCAACTGAGTTTTCAACTAACTCCTTAACAACTGATGCCATATTTTCTACAACTTCGCCAGCTGCGATTAAGTTACTTAAAGCATCATTTAATTGAATTATTTTTCCCATATAATCAACTTCTTTCTAACATTTCTATTATACGAGAAAAGCGATAATTTTGCTACAAAAAAAATAACAATCCTGAGATTGTTATTTTGTAAATAATGATAAATATTCTTGATATCCTTCTTCAACTAATTTCTCTTTGGGAATAAATATGAGACTTGCTGAGTTTATGCAGTACCTTTTACTTCCATTAGGTCCATCATTAAAAACATGACCTAGATGCGAGTTACTTTCTTTACTTCTAATTTCTGTACGAATCATATAATGAGAGTAATCTTTTCTCTCAGCAACTACTTTTTCTGTGAGTGGTTTCGTAAATGAAGGCCAGCCGCAGTGCGAATCAAATTTATCAAGTGAAGTAAACAAAACTTCTTTTGAGACTATATCAAGATAAATACCTTCTCTAAATTCATTATAATATTCATTTTCAAATGGTTTCTCAGTTCCGTTTTTTTGTGTTACATTGTACTGTTCCTCAGTTAATGCTTTTATATTTCCTTCATATTTATTCATAATAAGACCTCCAATTACATCTTATTGATAATTTTGTTTAAGATGTTTAATGCTTCAAGTGGAGTTAAATTATCAATTGAAACTTCTTTTAATTCTTTTATTAAGGCATTTTCTTCTTTTGTAAGTTTTTCAACTTCAATATAATCATCAAAATTAAAGAGATCAATATTTACTGATTCTGATAATTTTTGATGATTTCTTTCAAGATCTTTTAAAATGATTTTAGCTCTGACAATTAATCCTTTTGGAAGTTCAGCAAGGCTTGCGACATTTATTCCATATGATTTATCAGTTGGGCCATCTTTTACTTTATGTAAAAATATTATTGAACCATCTTTATCTTTAGCACTTACATGAACATTCTTAAGTGTTGCAAGTGATTTGTCTAAATCTGTTAGTTCATGATAATGTGTTGAGAAAAATGTTTTACATTTTATTTTTTCATGGATATACTCAATTATTGCTTGAGCTAGTGCCATACCATCATAAGTTGCAGTCCCTCGTCCAATTTCATCAAAGAGGATTAGTGAGTTCTTAGTTGCGTTTTTAATTGCGTTATTAGCATCTAGCATTTCGACCATGAATGTCGATTTACCACTTACCAAATCATCGGCTGCGCCGATTCTTGTGAAAATAGCATCGAAAACTGGCAAAGTCGCTTTTTTAGCAGGAACAAAAGAACCTATTTGTGCTAAAATTGTCGTTAATGCCATTTGTCGCATATATGTTGATTTACCTGACATGTTTGGTCCAGTAATCAATAAAATATTTGTTTTATCATCTAGTAGAATATCATTTGGAACAAAACTAGTTTCTGTTAGGACTTTTTCAACAACAGGATGTCTTGAATCAATAATTTCAATTTTATTATTATCAACTAAAACCGGTCTTACTAGGTTTAATTCTTCACTTATGATACTTAAAGCAATCATCATATCTATTTCACTAATAATATTAGCGTTCTTTTGAATAACTGCTATTTTGTTTCTAGCTATATCACGTAATTCTAAAAATAGTTCATATTCTAATTTAATACTTTTTTCTTCAGAAGATAAAATGATAGTTTCTTTTTGTTTTAATTCTTCTGTTATATAACGCTCACTATTTGATAGTGTTTGTTTTCTTGTATAGCCAAATTCATCTTTTACATTTTGAATTTGTCCTTTGGGTATTTCAATGTAATAACCAAAGACACGGTTATATCCGATTCGTAATTTTTTAATCTTAGTTCTTATTCGTTCTGTTTCTTCTAATTCTTTAAGCCATGATTTAATGTTAAGAGCGTTGTTTCTAATTTCATCAAGGTCTTTATTATACCCCTCTTTAAATATTCTTCCTTCTTTAATTGTTAGAGGAGGATCATCAACTATTGCTTCATGTAGAAGATTGTAAAAATCTGTTAATGGATCAAGTGAATCTGATAAGAAGGTTGTATGAGAATTTTTTAGAAGTAATAAATCGGCTT
>DAOVWR010000110.1 GCA_030636545.1 Mycoplasmatota bacterium | reverse complement strand
GAACATATTGCTACAACATAATTTGCTGAATGTGAGATGCTTACTAATATTTTATCATTAGGTCTATATTTTGAAACTAGATATGGAGCCCCAGATTCATCATTCAAGATTTCAACATCAATAAAATTTAATGGCTCATCAAATTTCTTGTAGACTTTTGTATAAGCTTCTTTAGCCGCGAATCGTCCTGATATAAATTCTAATTTTCTTTGTTCATGTGAAATAGAGTTATATCGCTTAAGTTCGTTTATAGAAAGAATTCTATTAATGAATTTATCGCTTAATTTAAGCTTTATTTGACTAAACTCAACAATATCAATACCAATTGCTTTACTCATTTAATCCCTCCAATATTTGATCTGAGAGATCATTAATATTTCTGAATCGATGATTTAATGCCGATTTAGATATTCTTTTATTAATAACTTCATAACTTAAATATGATAACTCACTAAGTGAAGATTCAGGAAATTTCTTTCTCAGTTCTATTGCTTCTTTCATACTATTAGGTAGTCTTGAAACATCAACCATATTTTCTAGTACACTGATGCTTCTTAATTGTTTATTAGCAGCAACCAGTGTTTTATTTTGATTTGCTATTTCCATATTCATAACTCTCGTTATTGAATTAACAAAATCTCTTTTTATTCTTTCATCTTCAAATTCAAAAAGAGCACTTATTGCGCCTACAGCGCGCAAGAAATCAGATATTTTTTCAGATTCTTTTATGTAGGCTATATAACCTCTTTTTTTCTTAGCTACTTTTGTGTTTAAATTATAGTAATTCATTAAATCTTTTAAGGCATTAACATGTACCTCGTCATTTGAATGAATCTCTAAATGATAACTACTACTTGTTGGAGAGTTGATTGAACCTGATGCTAAAAAAGCTCCTCTTAAATAGGCTTTTTTACAACAATCTTTGATAATTAATGTATCATCAATTCCTTGTAAGAAGTTTTCTCCTGTATTCATCAGACCAAGTTTATTTATTATCTCATTTGCTCTATTTCTAATAATAACAAAATAGATATCTTTCTTCTTAAGTTTCATTTGTTTCTTAGATAGAATATCAACATCAATATGATAAAGTTGTTTAGTGCTTTTTATAACTTTACGAGCAATTTGAATATTTGTTGTTTGGAATTCAATTCTAAGACCATCACTTGATAAATTAATACTCCCATTCAAAGTTAAAAGAGCTGATAATTCTGCTAGTTCACAGCATTTATCGGCTTTTAAACTTAGTAATTCACTTTTAGTATTTGACGCAAAACTCATAGTACCACACTCATTCTATTTAGTTATTTTATTATATCATCTGCGTTTATAAAAGTCTATAAATACTAAAAAAGGAGCAAAGCTCCTAGTTTAGTTTTTTATTAAGTTCATTAATATATTTTGATGCTTCAACAGCTGCGATAGATCCATCACTTGCTGCTGTAATTATTTGACGTAATTCTTTATTTAAAACATCACCAATTCCGAAAATACCAGGAACTTTGGTGGCCATTTTAGTATTAACTTCAATATACCCCCACTTATCTGTTATTCCTAAGTCTTTAATGAATTCTGTTTCAGGAACTTGTCCGATAAAGACGAAAGCACCTTCAGCATTAATAACTTGTTCTTCTTTTGTTTTTGCATTTCTAATAGTAACACTTTCCATTTGGTTTTCACCATTAAATGATACCACTTCATAACCAAGTAAGAAGTCCATTTTATTAGTATCTTTAGCTTCTTCTACTGCTTTAGCATCAGCTTGAAGAGTTTCTAAGATATTTACTACGGTAATATGTTTCACAATTTTAGATAGATAAGTAGCTTCTTCAATGGCACTATTTCCGCCACCTACAACAACGATATCTGCATCTTTAAAGAAAGCACCATCACATATTGCACACCAGCTAACTCCTCTACCAGTTAATCTAGTTTCTCCAGGAGCGTTAGTTCCTCTTGGAATAGTTCCTGTACCAATAATTACTACTTTTGTAGTATATACGTCACCACTAGCAGTATGGATTTCTTTATAATCTCCTAAATTGATAATTTTAGTAACATCTCCGTATTTGTATTCAACACCTAGTTCTTGTGTATGATTAAACATCTTCTCACTAATTTCAAACCCTGTAACTTTTCCAAGACCTGTATAGTTTTCAACTTCGTAAGTAGTCATCATCTTACCGCCAGGAGCCGCTTTTTCTAACATTAAAGTTTTTAAATTTGCACGTTGAGTGTATAGAGCAGCCGTCATTCCGCCTGGTCCAGCACCAACAATAATAACATCATAATTATTCATATCTTTCACCTCATTTATATTATAGAGCATTTTCTTCTAATGCCTTATAGTAATGCTTTGTCTTTAGTACAAAGTGATTGAAAAGCATAAACGCTATTCCACCAGCTATCAATACTAAAGAAGTAATTTGGGCAGTTCTAAGTCCTGTGTTCCCAATATATAAGGAATCAGTACGCATCGCTTCAATAAAGAATCTTCCTGTACTATACCAAATTAAATAGATAGGTAATAAATCTCCGGTTCTTATTATTTTAGTTCTTCTTAAAATAAGCAATAAAATAAATCCAGCTAAGTTCCAAGCAGACTCATATAAGAATGTTGGATGATAATAATTTAAACCATCTGGTCCATATAAATACATATTATTAGTTATATAATCAGGAAGGTGCAATGTCTCAGTTAAGAAAGCTCTTTGATTATCTAATGATAATACTGGGCTTCCACTTTCAACTCCACCAATAACTCCACCATGGGCTTCTTGATTAAAGAAATTTCCCCATCTACCAAATGCTTGAGCAATTAGAAATCCTGGAGCTACTAAATCAAATGCTCTTAAGAAATCAATTTTCTTAAATTTAGTATAGAAATATACACTTACAAAGGCAGTAATAACCCCACCATGAATAGCTAACCCACCATCAGATATTTGTAGTATTCTGACAAGATCATTTTTATATTGATCCCATTCAAACATTACATACCATAATCTTGTTCCGATTATTGATAATGGTATGATAATAATTATTCCATCAATAATTTGTGTAGCTGTAATACCAATCTTTTTACCTTCTCTAATACCTAATAATGCAGCAGCAATCATTCCTAGTAGAATCATTACGCTGTATTTATACCAAATTATTAACCCTAAATCTAAAAATTCTCTTGGAAGCGGATCAAATATATGCATAATTATTACCTCTATTCTTTATCTTAAATTTCTCTTTCTAAAATACCTTATTAACATAGTGCCTATTATATACCTTACAAGT
>DAOVWR010000015.1 GCA_030636545.1 Mycoplasmatota bacterium | reverse complement strand
TTCTAAATCAATTGCTGTTTCGACGGTTTTCGAAGATAACCTAAGCCAAGCTCCACCACCAATAATTAAATTTGCTTTGTCTTCTTGTAGTTTTTCGTAAGCTTCTTCAATTGTTTTTGCTTTAAAATAATTAACTATCTCCATTATCTATCTTTCCTCTCTTTGTTTCTTTAATTAGTAAATAATCTTCCATTGTATCAACATCAATCAATACTCCTTCATCGGTTGTTTCAATGTAATTAACGGTGTAACGATCTCTAAATACTTTTAAATTTGAGTCAACTGGCTCATTTAATAGGGGATCAATCAGTTCTTTCTTGATCAGAATAGGATGTCCTTTACGGTTATTGAAAATTGGAACCCTAATTTCCCCACTTGCATTAAGTAAAGATTTAAATGTTTCTTTTTGGATTAAAGGATAGTCACCCGGTGTTAAAAAAAAATCATTATTTATTTCTTTTACTCCAGTAATCACCGAACTAAACATTCCTAAATCGTAATTAATATTTCTTATAACTATAACTTGTTCATATTTACTTACCACTTGAACAATTTCATCATGATAGTGTCCTGTCACAATCACTATTTTGTTACAAAAGTCCTTCATTGACTCAATAACATTACAAATAATTGGTAATTCATTATAGAGTAATACCATTTTATTTTTTTTAATTCTACTAGAGTATCCTCCAGCTAGAATAATTCCATCGATCATTTCACACCTCTTTTCAATTAAGCGCTTACAATTTATTATAAAAAAATGACTTTTTTCTGGTTTCAAGTAAACGGCCTTATATATAAACTTTAACACTCTATAGTGTGTATATATATAAATATATTATAAGTATTATATCATATATCTGGTTTCTTTCTTAGAACATTGCCTAGAGAAAACCTGAGAAATGTCTTTATAAATCAAACAAAAAAACTACCATGATGAGTGGTAGTTTTTGTTTAGATTTTATTATTCTATTGACTATTTATTTAACATCTCTTTAATTTTTGGGACTCCGTGATTTAATAATAGGTTAAGTGCAAATGCAAGTAATCCAGCAGCAACGATTGTGTCTGCGAAATACCATTCTAAGAATTTAGAAGCCATAACGCCACCTTGAGCAAATTGTGCTACTAAGTTAGGTGATCCAGTAACTCCAAATCCAACACCTAATGCTAAAGCTAAAATTAATCCATCAATACCATTTAAATCAGCTTTCGCTATCATTCTCATACCACTAACAGCAATCATTCCAAAGATTAATACTAATACTCCACCAAGAACCGGTGCAGGAATAATTGTTATTAAAGCCCCAAATTTAGGGAAGAATGCAGCTACAATTAAGAATGCTGCTCCTACTGCTACTACATATCTACTTACTACTTTAGTCATTGCTACAATTCCTACATTTTGACTAAAAGAAGTATTTGGTAATGCATTAAAGATAGCTGCAAATGAACTACCGAATGCATCGGCTAAAATAGATCCACTAATTTCATTAGCAGTTGCTTCTCTATCAAGTCCACCCATTGTAACTCCAGAACAATCTCCAACAGTTTCAATAGCTGTGATAACATATATTGCTCCAAATAAGAATATAGCATCCCAATGGAATGTCATACCATATTTAAAAGGAATAGGGAATGAAATCCAACCAGCATCTATTACATTAGTAAATGATACCATACCCATTGGAATAGCAACTAAGAATCCAACGAATAATCCGATAATAATAGCCGATGATTTCCACATGCCTTTACCGAATACATTAAACCCTAACATCACCATTAAAGTAAACAATCCTAATAATAGGTTTTTAGGTTCTCCGTAGATTACACCTGGTGCAAATCCACCAGCAAAGTAATCAATACCAACATGTAATAAACTAAATCCAATTCCTAAAACCACAACTCCTGTAACAATTGGTGGGAAATACTTACGAATATAAGGCATTAAAAATCCAAGTGCTATTTCAACTACAGATCCAGCTAATGCTGCCCCTAAAATACCAGGAATTCCATATTGAAATCCAACAACAAGTGCAACACCTAAGAATGAGAAACTAGTCCCCATAACGATAGGTAATCTTGCTCCAACTTTACCTAAAGGATACAGTTGAATAAATGTAGCAATACCTGATGCGAACATAGCCATCTGAACAAGGTATATCTGTTGATCAGTAGGTAATCCTAAAACACCGCTTAATATTAGGATAGGTGCTAAGTTCCCTGCAAACATTGCCAGAATGTGTTGTAATCCTAGTGGTACTGCTACTCTTAAACTAGGCTTACCATCAAGTTCGAATGCGAGTTGCGCATCGTTCTCTTTTTTTGCAAATAAATTCTTTAAAAAATCCATTAATTAATCTTCCTTTCGTATACGTTTTTATTTCATAATATACTAAATTACTTTACATTGCAAACGCTTGCAAGCCCAAACTAACGCCTTTTTATCCAAAACACTTTGAATATCAAAGGTATTTAATATAATTGAAATACACTTTATGCTCTTTGACAAACGCTAATATATATATGAGTATCTTCGCATACGAACAACTGATTTTGATGAATAATTAATAATTAGAAAAATTATAAATATACTGTGTATTGTGCACTTTAAACAAAAAAAGATGGAAAATTTAATTTCCATCTTTAAGTTCTATTTATGATAAGCATCAATCTCTTTATCACATTTTCCAGCTAATTCATCTAACTCTTTTCCATCTAATCTAAACTTAATCCATTCTCTCATTTGCGTAGCTTTCATTTTTTCATATATCGCTATAGAAGGTTTATTCCATCTTAAACATGACCATTCGAAACGAATACAATCTTTTACTTTTGCAGTTTTAGCAAGGTATGCTAAAACTTCTTTTCCATAGCCTTTTCCACGCATACCATTTTCAATAAATAGATCTTCTAAATATAAAACTGATTTACCAATAAATGTTGAAAATGAATAAAAGTAAATTGCAAACCCAATTACTCTTTCTTCTACTTCTAAAAATAGTACTCTTGCATATCCTTTGTCAAAGATATTTGTTATAATATCTTCTTCGTTTAGAGTAACAAGTTTTGACATTTTTTCATATTTAGCAAAATCTTTTATAAACTCTAAAATTTTAGGTGCTTCTTCTCTTTTGGCCAGCCTAATAGTTAATTCTTCGCTCACAATCTCTCACTCCTTTTCATATAATGTAGTTTTGTTCACAATAAAATTAGTGTCGCCTCATAACTATATTACCACATTTTGTCATTTTTTCATATTACTAAAACAATTTGTAAGTGATTATTCTAAAAAAGATTATAAATAACTTTTCATTGGTGTATTGTGTGTTATAATATGAGTGCTTGAAAGCGTTTTTACTATAACAATATAAGGAGATTTATGATGTTTAATAATATTAAAGAAATGATTAATTATTGTGAAGAAAACAATGTAGAAATAATTGATTTCAAAGTTGTCGATATGAAAGGGAGATGGCATCGTCTTTCTATAACTACTCCTAAATTAACTGAAGACATTATGGTAAAAGGTATTGGGTTCGATGGATCTAGTTATGGATTTCTAACAATTGAGAAATCTGATATGGTAATGATTCCAGATGTTACAACTTGTTATCTTGATTATCATAAAGAACATAAAACTTTAGTAACGATTGCTAATATTTTTGTGATCGATGGCAGTAAGTTAAAAAGATTTGCGGATGATCCACGCTATATCGCTGAAAAAGCTGAAAATTATATGTTAAAAGAAGGTATTGCTGATACTTGTTTACTAGGCCCAGAATTCGAGTTTTTCGTATTAGATCATGTATCATTCAAAAATACTAATCAACATATGGAAGTTAAACTAAATTCTGAACAGGCAAATTGGAACATGGGTGATGATTCAAAACAAAACATTGGTTTAAAAGTCCCTCATCATGGAGGTTATCATTTAGATTCCCCTTTTGACACTAGTTATGAATTTAGAACCGAAGCTGCGTTAGAAGCAGAAAAAATCGGTATTCCGATAAAATATCACCATAGTGAGAACGGTGGTCCTGGACAAGTTGAGATTGAAGTTAGTTTTGCAGGAATCAAAGAAATGGGAGATCGGACTATGAAACTTAAAAATTTACTTAATTTAACAGCCGTTAAATTACGTAAAACAGTTACATTTATGCCTAAACCTTTTGTTGATGAAGCTGGAAGTGGGATGCATGTTCACATTCAACTTAAAAAAGATGGAGAATACCTTATGTATGATGAAAAAGGCTATGCTGGTTTATCAAAATTAGCTCTTTATGCAATTGGTGGAATCTTAACCCATGCTGAAGCATTAACAGCAATTACTAATCCTTCTACAAACTCATACAAAAGACTTATTCCCGGATACGAAGCCCCAGTAACAATTGGGTATGCAACAGGAAATAGAAGCGCAGGAATCAGAATACCTGGCTACGCTATTACACCTGATGAAAAAAGATTTGAACTAAGAAGTCCTGATGCAACGTGTAATCCATATTTAGCTTATTCAGCTATAATGATGGCGGCATTTGATGGAATAATTAAGAAAATAGATCCAAATAAAAAAGGCTTTGGACCATATGATATTAATCTATATAACTTATCTAAAAAAGATCAAAAGAAAGTCAAGAGTTTGCCAGCAAGTTTACTAGAAGCAGCTCACGCTCTAGAAAAAGACTATAAGTTTTTACTTGAAGGTGAAGTATTCTCAGAAAATACTATTAAAAATCATCTAAAAAGAATTAAAAAAGATCACTATTTAGTAAATAGAATGCCTCATCCTATTGAATTTGAAATGTATTACGACCTATAAGCTATCAAAAAGACATCACAAATATGTGATGTCTTTTTTAAATTATTCTTCCACTTCTTCTCCATACTTTTTCTCTAAATATCCATACATAAAGGCAATAGTCATAAGGAGTAACCCCAATATGAAATAGGTAACCATTCTAACAGTAAGTGTAAATTCAGCACTAAAGAAATCATATGTAAAGAACTTAATTAACGCGAAATATATCGCTCCTAATCCAAGTTTTCTCACCACTAATAAATTATATCTAAATCCATATAAAATAGCTAATGCTGAAGCTATCATAAAATAACTAGATAAGAATACTTTATCATAAGTAAAATTAATATAGAAAGTTATAAAGACACTTTGAATAACTACTCCAGTCATATAAATAATAATAAACACTGTTTCAAGATCATACTTTTCTTTCGCATAATCATATAGTTCTTTTAATGGGAATACCAGATATGCATTTAGTAAAAGCACAAACAGGAATGTGAATAGGTCTATTCCAAGAGTGAAATTATGATCAAAATAGATAAAACTTATAATGATAATCAGAATAACAGATAGCATTTGAACTCCTAATTTAAACTCTTTTAAATTCTTCACATTAAATATTTTTAGGTTTAGTAAATAACGATATCCAATAATAAATAATGTAATAATACTTAGCATCAATACAAAGTATCTTCTTTCAATAGTTATATGAAAATTATCAACTATTAGAAATACAATTGGGATTGAAATCATTAGATTAAATCCGTAAAAAACAAGTGATTCAACATATTCTTCTTTTCTATCAATTTTTTTCATCATTTTATTTGATACTAGTAAGGCAATACCAATTATTAGAGAGAATATATATATCAGATATTCTGCAGGATCATTTAAGCCGACTATTTCAAAAAAGACAGAACTACGTCGTATAACAATTGGGATATTAACATTGGTAAATCTAGTAATTGCTCCTGCAGCTAAATATAGGAAATAAATAATAAACATTATCCTAAAAGTAAATTTATTAGTAAATCTATATGCTAAATAAATAAGCAATACACTAATTCCTAATACTAAGTTATGAACGTAAAATGGCACTAACTCATTATATTGATGATGAAATGTTTCAAATTGTAAAACATATATTAGTACTATTATACCTAACACAATCAAGTATGGATCAATTCTACTTACAACTTTTGGGTCTGTATCATCTTTGAAAAACAAATAACCATACATTGGAGCCAATATTATTATTGCGAATAAATAGATATGGATGTAATCATTTAATAAATTATAATAATCTAAAACTGCAGAGAATGAGTAAGCTACAGTAAAAAGAATAAGTAGCGATGCAATAATAGTCACAATTCTATATCCTATTGATTTTTCTAGAAACTTGAAATTTGCCAAATACATTAGAAAAATCATTAAAACAATAAGTTCAAATATAATCGGGATATTGAAAGATGTATATCCAGAAAAAGTTAATAAAGCCATAATTATCAAAAACTGAACTGCGAAATAAATTATACCAATAACAGATAACTTATCTTTAACTTCTTTAAATCTTAGGATGTAAACATACATAATATATCCTAGTCCTATCATGGCAATTAACATCCCTAAATGAACTCCAAAATTAGTTATTCTGTATTCATTCCCGAACACAACTAGATATCCTACTATAAATATGTAGAAAATTACTAAGAAAGTATCGAGAAAATCATATCTCTTCTTATAAAAATACACAAATGTTAATCCTACAAGTAAAATGCTAAGATATAATGCAGTTATAAAGCCAATTAATTCATAGGTATTGAATGCTAATGTAATGCTTAGAAAGGTAATTAGGAGGCCAATAACATAGAAAGCATTGTTGAATACCGTATTCCCTTTCTTATCAAAGAAATATCCTCCTAAAAAGAATGTGATTCCTACAAATAAAATAAGAATAACACGTCCGATATCACTTAACCAATTAATATAAGCAATTTGTCCAAAAGAAACAAACCCTAAGAAAATTAATACACTCGCAATTTTTGCGATTATATTTTTTCCTAAAAAGAATTCATATAATCCACCATTAGATTTTGGTTTTCTCACTTTTACTTTAATAGTTTCATTAACTACTGGAATTTCACTAATATCTTCTACTTCCTTTGCATCTTCTATAGTAATATCCTGTGCTACAACTTTTGTTTCAACTTCTTCAACTATAGTAATTAGTTCTTCCACTTTGAGAGATTCCTGTTTATCTTCTTTAAGTAGCATTTTCTTTAGTTCAGCGTTTTCTTCTTGAAGAAGTTCGTTACTTTTCTTAAGGACCATTAATTCTTCTTTAATTTCGTAAATTAAATCATTCATCTCGTTATGCAAGTTAATTATTTCGTTAGTCTTGTCAATAATTTTATCAGCCATAATACCTCCTTTTGACATTTTCATATCACATAAACAAATAGAAAAACAGGTAGACAAACAGTTTTTCTATCATTTTCAACTCCCTAACTACAATTAATTATAACACAGACTCACTTTATTACATTTACTTTTCAAGTAAATAAAGTACTAAAATACAATTTTTTTAGATCATATTAGAGTTCTCAAAATACGATAATTAAAGGACACATTAGTGGAATGATTGTAAATCGAAGTAAACTTGTTATTATGGAAGTTATTCTTATTATCTCGGTAAAGAAAAAGGAAACTTAAGATGCAATCAAGCCAGAAATAAAACTACTAGTCTTCAGACTGTTATCAAATAACTGACCGTAAAATAATGAATTACGAACTCTGGATATTTTCAATTCCATTATTAGTTGTTGACTTTATTCACTTTGAATACACATCATTTGAAAATATTGGTGACTACTCATATACGGATTTTATCGATTCTACTTTTTTTCATAGAGTAATGTTTTATTCAATCCAGATCATAACTCTGACTTTATTTATATCAAAAATAGAGAAATACATAGTGGGGTTGATTCTCTTATGTCTCTATTGCTATTGCTATATTGAAATAGAAGATAATCTGATTTTAACATTCAAATTAATTATTCAAATGTCATCATTATTGACCTTATCATTTCTATTATATACATGACTTTTAACATGTACAATATTACTTTCTATATCCGCATGTAAATAATTATATAACTCATATATATTAATAAAGGATAACACTATTTTGTTATACCTTCCTATAGTGACCACAATCATATTGAGTTAATATTGATTACTTATGTTGTTATCATATGTACCTAATAGAGTTTCTGGTATCTAAGAAAATAATTATAAAAGAAAAAGCTAACACGTAATGTGATAGCTTTTATTATTCTTCATATTTTAATTGTTTGTTCACTCTTTTTCGATCTTTCTCATTTAATAGTTTTTTTCGAATCCTAATCGCATCTGGTGTTATTTCAACTAATTCATCATCAGCTATGAATTCTAAAGCTTCTTCCAAAGTGAATCTTCTTGGGTCAAGAAGTTTTACTGCTTCATCTGTACCACTTGCTCTTACATTTGTTAATTGCTTATTTTTACACGGATTAACAACAAGGTCGTTTTTTCGCGAGTTTAATCCCACAATCATTCCAGCATACACTTCTACTGCAGGAGCAACGAACATCTTGCCTCTTTCACTCAAATGAAATAGTGAGTAAGCCATCGTTTTACCCTTTTCTTTAGCGATAAATACACCATTACGGTGATTAATTATGTCTCCAGCAAAAGGATAGTAATTATCAAATGATTTTTCTAATGTTCCTCTTCCTTTTGTTGAGTTTATAAATTCACTTCTATATCCGATTAACCCTCTAGAAGGCACTAAATATTCCATAACTGTGTAGCCGTTTTCACTAGACATATTTTGCATTCTACCTTGACGCAGGTTAATTTGTGAAATAATGGTACCAGCAAATTCGTCAGGTAATGAGATATTTACTTTTTCAAATGGCTCATATTTCTCTCCATTTATTTCTCTATAAAGAACTTCTGGCTTTGAAACACTAAGTTCAAACCCTTCTCTTCTCATGCTTTCTAGTAGTATTGATAAATGAAGTTCTCCTCTACCATTTACTTTATACCCTTCAATACCATCTAATTCAGTTATTTCAAGACCGATATTTGTTTCAAGTTCTTTTTTCAGTCTAGCTCTTATTTGTCTTGTTGTTACTAATTTCCCACTTTGTCCAACAAATGGTGAAGAATTTACCAAAAAGTTCATTGATAGTGTTGGTTTCTCTATTTCAATCATTTTCATAGGTTCAAGATGATCTACTGCACATACAGTTTCCCCAATCGAAATCGTTGGCATACCAGTAAATGTTACTATGTCTCCTGAAAACGCTTCTGCCTTTTCAACTCTTGATAGGCCTTCATTTACATATAGTTGTGATATTTTAGTATTAATAACAGATCCGTCTCTTTTACTAACCGAAACCATCATTCCTTTTCTAATCGTTCCTCTTGTAATTCTACCTGTCCCTAATCTTCCTAAATAGTCATCATATCCTAAAGTAGATACTTGAAGTTGAAGCGGCAGATTTTTTGTATCCGGATAAGGATTGACATGTTTTAGTAATAAATCAAATAACGGACCTAAATCTACTCTTTCATCGTCCATTTCACTTAAAGCTATTCCTTGCTTAGCAATTCCATAAAGAATTGGAAAATCAAGTTGTTCATCTGTTGCTCCAAGTTCTGCAAATAGATCAAAACTCATATCAACAACTTCTTCAGCTCTTTCATCTTTTTTATCAATTTTATTTATAAAAAGAATTGGTCTTAACCCTTGCTCAAGTGATTTTTGTAATACCACTCTAGTTTGAGGCATTGGTCCTTCACTTGAATCAACTAATAAAATAACTGTATCAACAGTTTTGATTATTCTTTCAACTTCACTTGAAAAATCGGCATGACCTGGAGTATCAACAATGTTTATCTTAGTTCCATTATGTTCGATTGCACAGTTTTTAGAATAAATGGTGATTCCTCTTTCGCGTTCTAAATCATTATTGTCCATTACTTGTTCAATCAAGACTTCATTTTCATGAAATACTCCACTTTGGCTAAGTAATGCATCAACAAGTGTTGATTTACCAGCATCAACATGTGCTATAACTGCAACATTTATAATATTTTGTTTCATAATATTCATTCCTCCTACTGCCAATAAATACTTTGGTATTTCTACTCAAAATTGCTTTTTCATAAAAGCATCCTATTCACTATACCACACATTCATAATATTACTAAACATATTCGCAATTAATGTCTTATATTATAATATCTTATAGTATAGTATGTTATAATAAGATACAATAAAATGACAATTTATTATTAAATATCCATTTGCTTTTCAACTAGAAAATGGTATTATATAAAGTTACATAAAATATTGAAAGGTGATACTATGAAAAAACTAATTTCTTTACTACTTATACTTATTATGAGTTTCGGGCTAGCTGCTTGTAACTTAACACCAGAGCCTGAGCCTGTAGATTGCGAGTTATACCCAACGCATGTTGATTGTTTAGAGGATGAAGAGCCAGATTTAAACTGTGACACTGATCCTGATAATGAATTATGTGTTGAAGAAGAACCTGCAGATTATTTAGATATTTACTACATTAATGACTTCCATGGTGCTATTCTACCTGATAGTGATCAATTAGGAATGGCATATATTGCAAATTTCTTAGTAACTAAGAAAGAGGAAAATCCTGATAATGTCATAATCTTAGCAGGTGGAGATATCTTGCAAGGTACTGCCTTATCTAATTATTATGCTGGTTATTCAACAATTAGCATGATGAATGAAATGTATTTTGATGCGTTTACTCTTGGAAATCATGAATTTGATTGGGGACTTGAAACCGTTACTGCTTATTTTGATGGGGACGATTCTAATGGTGAAGCTACTTTCCCATTACTTGGAGCCAATGTATTTTATGAAGGTACATCAACTATTCCTGATGGAATTGAACCTTATACAATTATTGAGCGTGCTGGGCTAAAAATAGGAATCATTGGAACAATGGGCTATGGACTTGAAAGTTCAATCGCAACTAGTAAAATTACTGGTTACGAATTTGCTGAACCTGTTGCTATTATTGAATCATACTCTTATCACTTAAGAACTATTGAAGATGTTGATATGGTGTTTGTTGTAAGTCACGATACTGGACGTATAAATGATGGAGTCGCTGCTTTAAGTGGTGATTACCGTGTTGACGCTATTTTCAATGCTCATTCACATAGTAATTACGCTCAGACAAACTTAGGTATACCAATCATTCAGTCTGGAGCAAATGGTGAATATGTAGGTCATGTTAGATTTAGTTTTGATGAAAATGGCATGTTATCTGGCTACTATGCTGAAAACTTAGATTTCTATGATACAGATTTATTCCATACACAAAACACAACTGTTCAAGCATTAATAGATACTTATCAGCTTGAAACAGATGCACTATTTAACGATCCACTTCTTGTTGCCGGAGATGACTTATCGCAAGGTGAGTTAACTTTATGGATTGCAAGATTAATGAGAATAACAACAGGCAGTGATATTGCTTTCCATAATATTGGTGGAACAAGAACTGATATTGAAGATGGTGATATGATTAATCTAGGAGTACTTTATCAAGTATGGCCATTTGATAATATTGTTAAAACAGTTTGGCTCACAGGAGCTCAAATAAACTCCTTCAAAGCAGGTCCAGGATCGTTTTATGATACTGAAATAGAAGTTTTTGATGATAATACCTACTATAAAGTAGCTACTAACGACTACGTATTTGATAAAGACTATTATCCATTTGTTAATGGAGAATACCCAGAAAATACAGGATTACTTTTACGAGACATTGCCGTAACTGAATTAGAATTACAAGCAATACTATATGATTCATTCTTAACAACTAACGATATTTTATCTGGCTCATTAATTCCTGATGATGATCAACCAATATTTAATGCAAGAGACTAGATAATAAACAAAGAGACTAACTCAGGCTGAGTTAGTCTCTTTTTAATATATTTAATTATAACAAGAATAATAGTCCAAGTAATACTCCAAGGAAAGTTCCCACAGCATATCCAATAGATCCTATAATTAATCCAGGTACAGTTAAATCATCATTCTTAATCTGTTTAGTAATTGCTGGAACAAAGGCTGGGCCATACACTCCCGCAGTTAATGTAACAATAGTACAATCAACATCAGCATTTAAGAACTTGCTGATAATTACATGCAACACAAATACTCCCACCGTGATAACTCCATAGAGAACTAATATATCATTAAATAACCCTTGCATCCTTGTAAAATCTAAAGATGATGCTAAGGCGAATGAAAATACTAAGATGAAGTACTGTCCTAAAATATTCATTCCTTTTGTCTTACGAATTTTTTCATTAAACGATACTACAATTCCTAAGACAGTCACAGTAATCATCATAACTGGAACTAAGAAGTCAGTCATTCTTCCCTGGACACCACCTAGAATTAGCCAAACTACTATTCCAAGTATTGCCCCTAGCAAGGCAATTCCTAAGGCAATGAAGAAACGATTTATTAATTCTTTTGTGATTACAAATTTTTTCAAATCTAAATCTTCAATATTTTCAATATTTGATGCTTCTTTTACGTAAACTTCTTTGTCTGATTTTCGTAGTATTTTGGAAAGCAATGGTTTTGCGAGTAATAGTAAAAACATATAAAACACAGCACCAATAATCATATCTGATAAATTGGCTACACCAATGGTTGTCGAGTCAAGCCCGAAAATGTTACCTATTGCATTAAGATTTGGTGTTCCACCTGTATAAAGTCCTACTGCCATCCCTGATAATTCTGCCCCAAAAGCAACAGTATTACCAAATACATAAAATGTAATAGCAGAAACTATTACAGCTGAAGTAACTAAACTAGCGAATGACAATAATACCATCTTAGATAACTTTCTAGCTTCTTTTAAATTAGCACTAAATAGTAATAATGGTATAGCGATACTAATTGCTAAATGACTTCCTATTTCTCCAACATCAGAATTAGGTGTAATGTTTAGTCCAATTACATTTAATACGTAAATTAAGATTGCCACTAAAATTCCAAGTAAATAAGCTGTCCCAATAGTTCCTATCCATCTGCTAATGACAAAATTGTGATACTTTATAATTAAAACTGGAACTAAAAATATCATGAGTATTTGAAATATACTAAATATCATTATGACAACTCCTTACCGTAAATACGATATGTTTTAATAATCTCCCCACCGAATTTTTTAAATGCATTAATCGGTTTAGGGTTATCTTCCATCATTGTTCCTGCTTCAAATTCAGTTATTCCTATCTTCTCTAATTCGTCAAATAGAACCTTAAAGATATGCCCGATAAGTCCACTATTTTGATATTCTGGAACGATATATTGCATCATTCCACGGGCTTTTGTAATTTTCTTTTTCTCTATCATTATCTTTATAAAACGTAAACGTCCTTTGGTCTTTTTAAACACTTGATTATAATCCGGCAATACAAAACAAAATCCTACAGGTTTATTAGTCTCATTCTCTCTTGCAATCCTAATAAGATTAGGATTAATGAAAAACTTCATTTGTCTTGCTGCATTTTCTATCATGTCCATAGTAGGAGCATCTTGATAAACAACTTCATTTGTCGCAAGTTGTAATATTTGAAAAACATCATCCATATCGCGATCTAATTCTTTAAAATCAAGTGGATCTATTCTTACATCATGTCCTCTTTGGAAGTACTTAGAAATCGTATTTAGACGTTTTTTTGACTTAATTGATACATCAGCATTTAATAAAACAGTATCAATTGCTTTTGTAAAGCCAATTTCTTCTAGAAGTTTTCCATAATATTCATAGTTATAAGAAGTGAAGATTACTGGCGCAATATCAAATCCGGAAATTAGTACACCCCTTCTTGTATCAGGGTCATATGGAGCATACGTTCCTTCTATATATTTAATACCTTTTTCATGCATATCTTTTTCTAAATATTCAAATAGTTCTTTAATAATAGCAAGATCATTAATACAATCAAAAAATGAGAAATAACATACTTTTCCGGCTTGTTTCTTTGATTCATTGATTGTATACATTAATCTACCAACAATTTCATTATCTCGATATGATAAAATTGCTGTATATTTCTTATCATGTAATACTTCTTTAGTTAACTCTTTCTTTAGAGAATAAAAAATTGGGAAGACATATAATTCATCATCCTTATATAACTGTTTAATATAATAAATAAAACTCTTCAGTTCTTTTTTAGTTGTAACTTCTTTAATCATGATGCCACCTCCGATATGTCTATCATATATTTTAACATATATAGGCTAATTCAACAAGATTCACTAGTTGACTATTATCTTTGTAATACTTCTTTAGTTATTTCAAATAAAACAAAAAAGATTGTGAAAATTCACAATCTTTATAAGTTATCTAAATGTACAACATAAGCTATTTAAACCAGGTTTTTAATCTCTTCAACTTGGTATTTATAATATAAACTTGGGCTATATGTATCAGAATATAAGAGAACAGCTTTATTAGAGTCATAATGTAACCCAACATTAATTGTTGAAATAATTCCTGTTTGTGATCTGATAAAGACAATCTCTTTAATATATTGTTTTGTTTTATCATCAAGCTCTTTGATAGTCTTGATTTGTGTAATTAATAATTTTTCAACTTTTTTCTTATCTTTTCTTAACATATCTTGAATCTTTTGAACTTGTTCATCAACAATACTCAAATAGAATTCAGAATCTTCGTTATTGATGTAGACAACAATTTCTAAAATATATCCTCGCAACATTTTTTTGATATGATCTTTTTTGGCGCGATAGTATAGAAAATGATCAGCATCACTAGAAAACATAATGAAGTCATTGCTCACTAAATATGTTTGTAAGAACTCTTTGGTTTTCAATCTTTTAATAGGTAAAGGCTCCCCAGCATTCTCTTTTATTTTTATTAAGTATGAAATGTTAATAATCGAATCTAACTTTGCTCTAAATACTGAAGTTACAAACAGTGTGACAAGTAATAATAAGAAAAATATAAGGAACTGAATATTTCCGTCTAGTTCACTCTGGTACATATACCAAATAGCAGCTACAACACCACCTATATACAATATAAATGATGTAAACGTAAACAAAAATCTTCGGTTAATAGTCTTTATTTCTTTCATTAGACAGCCATCCTTGCTAATACAATCGCAATTATGATTATTATAGTAGCTGAAATTATCATTTCAGCAAAAAACGATGTATTATGTTCTACTGTTTTATCAGTTTTAAACTCCAGAAAAGATGGATATTTAGATCTAAAGTCTTTAGCAAACAACGCCTGTAATGAATAGCGAATACCATAAAAAACTTCATAAGATCCTGTTAATACAATAAGCGAAGAAAAGAATGTAATTATTCCAAGTACAAACATTGCATTTGAAATATTCTCGTAATTAAAATTAGTTCCATATACTAACAGATGCAGCACTAATGAAAGTAGCATTATCCCAATAAAAATTAGTATATTTCTTAAAATTCTCATTATTTTTTCAGTTGCTTACTATATCTATCGAATTCTGCAGTATTACATAAAACGAAGTGATTTGGTTCTACCTCTTTTAAAGTAGGTCCTTCAATAGAATAATCATGTTCTTCTGCTGGATTATATCTTACTAATTCTCCACGCAATTCTTCATAAGCAGGATCTGGTAGTGGAATCGAAGACATTAATGACAATGTATATGGGTGAAATGGGTTATCAAATATTTTATCTTTATCACCAATTTCAACTATTTTACCAAAATACATTACCGCAACTCGATCACTAAAATACTTAACTACTGATAAGTCATGTGCGATGAATAAGATTGTTATACCTTTTTCTTCTCGTAACTCATTTAGTAAGTTAATAACTTGAGCACGAATTGAAACATCTAGTGCAGAAATAGGTTCATCAGCAATAATAAATGATGGTTCTACAACTAAGGTTCTAGCGATACCAATACGTTGGCGTTGTCCACCACTAAATTCATGAGGATAACGACTTGCATGTTCCGGTACTAATCCAACTGTTATTAAAGCATCTTTAACACTTTTATCAATTATTGCTTCATTTTTAACACCATTGATACGTAATCCTTCAGCAATAATTTCTTTAACTGTCATACGTGGATTTAATGATGCAATTGGATCTTGGAAGATCATTTGCATTCTACGCATTAATAGTCTATTCTTATTAACTAAATTATACTTAAAACGTGTAATATCTTGATTCTTACGAAGAACATTTAATTTAATTTCTTTACGTAAAGCTTTGATTTCTTTCTTAGCTGCTGACATTTCTCCTTTGTCGCTACTTGTTGAAGCCACTATTTGATTAAGTTCAGCAATTTTCTTTTCAATTTCTTTATTAAACTGATTATAAGTATTTGTTATGTCAATATGCTCTTTTGAATCTTGATTAAACATTTGGCTTTCTTTTTTAGCTTCAGGATCAACATAATGTTCAAATTTACGATCTCTTTTCTCTTGTTTTAATGTGTTTAAAGCTTCAAGCTTTGAAGTCATAAATCTTTCTGTAGCTTGATCAACTTTTTCTTTATATTGATCATTATTAATTGCGCCATTTGCTAAATCTTCTTTCAATGTTTCAAGTTCGTTTTGTCTCGTTTCTTTTAATTCACTTTTAATACCTTTGTAAGTTGCTTTAGCTTTTTTAACATCACTAATTATACGTGTTCCATGGAAATGAACTTCTCCTCCAGTAGAAGGAAGTAATTTAATTATTGTACGACCAGTTGTAGTTTTCCCACAACCTGATTCTCCAACTAATGAGAAAACTTCACCTTTGTAAATACTGAAAGATATATCATCAACAGCTTTAACAATGATTTTGTTTTTTCCTGATCCATGTTTGAAATATTGCTTAAGATTTCTTACTCTTAAAATTTCTTCTCTGTTTTTATAGTTATCCAACTTGATCACCCGCATTCACTTTTGATTTTGCTTTTTTTGAATGCTTTAAAGCATCAATTTTAACTTGTTCTTTGTATCTATTAACACGTTCATTAATAATGTGTGGCATTTCAATTTTAGGTGCATCTGAATGTAGTAACCATGTAGCTGCGTAATGCGTGTCGCTAATTTTGAAAAATGGCGGTTGTTCTTCGAAATCAATTTTCAAAGCATGTTTATTACGAGCAGCAAATGCATCACCTTTTGGTGGGAATAGCATATCCGGTGGAGTACCAGGAATTGATAATAATTTATCAGTTGTATCTAAATCTGGTACACTTGATAACAATGCCCATGTGTAAGGATGTTGAGGACGATAGAAGATATCTGTTGAATCACCATATTCAACAATTTTACCAGCATACATTACCGCAACACGGTTAGCCATGTTTGCAACTACACCAAGGTCATGGGTAATAAAGATAACAGATAAGTCACGTTCTCTTTTTATTTGCTTTATTAAATTTAATATTTGACCTTGAATTGTAACATCTAGTGCTGTTGTTGGCTCATCACAAATTAATAATTCAGGATTAGCTGTTAAAGCAATAGCGATAACGATACGTTGTCTCATACCTCCAGAAAATTGGAATGGATATTGTGTAAAACGTTTTACTGGTTGGTCGATACCAACTTCAATCATAATTTCAATAGCTTTTTCAAAAGCTTCTTGTTTGGTTACTTTTAATTTTCTAGTAAATGCTTCTCTATTTTGTGATATTTCTTCTTTCGAAGTTTCAATTAAGTTGTCTAATTTTTCTATTGTAGAATTAAATATCGGCTTATTAAGCACCGCCATATCCTCATCTAATTTAGCTTTTACTTCTTTACGTTTTGCTTTTTGTTCAGCATTAAACTGTTTTTTCTCTTCTTTCATTTGATGTTTAGAAAGATCTCCGTTTAAAGGAACATATTGTTCTTGTAGTTTCAGAATTTCATCTTGATAATTGGCAATTAGATGACTCTTTTTAACATCAAAAGCAGCAGTCATTTGTGCTTTCTCTTCTACTGTAAGAATTGAAAGAACTTCTTTAAGTTTTGCTTCATTTATTGCTAATTGTTCTAACAATTTTGTACGTGTTACTCTTTGTTCAGCTCTAATCTTTCTTTTTTCTTCTTTAGTTTGAACTTTAGCAACTTTCTTTTTCTTATGATATTTCACTTTTAGTTCAGGCACTAATTTTTTATATTCTTTAATTAAAGCATGTTTCTCAATTTTGTATTCACTGAATTTTGTTTTCTTTTCTTCTTTCGGTATATCAGAATCCAAATTGATTTCATTATGTCTATGTTTAATATTTTCTTTTACTAATTTAATTAATGTTAGTTGATTTAAATAATCATGATACTCATGGTGGTATAAATCATGATAAAGGTTTTTAAGGTGATCCCCATTGACTAACATTGCTTCTGTAATTTGCTTACCTATTTTCATAATAGGATTTAAACTAGAAAGTGGATCTTGGAAGATCATTCCAATTTTATTCCCACGAATTTTATGGAAGTTAGCTTCAGATAATTTTGTTAAATCTTGGTTACGATATAAAATCTCACCACGATCAATAATTCCGTTACCAGCTAATATTCCCATAATAGCACGTGTTGTAACTGATTTACCGCTTCCAGATTCTCCTACTATTGCTAATGTTTCACCCTTATAAAGATCAAATGATACACCACGTACAGCACGAACTAGTCCATTCGGTGTTTTGAATGATACTGTTAAATCATTTACTTCTAATACTTTTTCTCTTCTCATTATTCGCTACCTCGTAACTGTGGATTTAATGCATCACGTAATGCGTTACCAAACATATTAAATGTAATCATTAAGATTGATACAATAATAGTTGGGTAAATAATTAACCACAAATTCCCAGCAAAAATCTGCTGTTGTCCATCATTTAGGATAACCCCAATTGATGTCCCTGTAAGTGTAATTGGACCTATAGATAATGATTGTCCATTACCAATACCAAATCCTAGATACGATAAGTTAACTTCTAAGAAGATAACTGACGGTATACTTAAGATAACTCTTGTAACAATAGTACCAAGGGTATTAGGTAAAATATGTTTAAAGATAATTCGACGGTCAGATGCACCAAGCGTACGTGCAGCTAGTACATATTCTCGACCTTTATAACGATAAAATTGCAATCTGGTAACTTTCGCAACGCCTATCCATCCATCATAAACCATGAAGATAAACAGAGCCAAGAAACCAGGACCAATTAGAACGGTTATAATTCCGATCATTGTTATTTGTGGGAAGCTTCCCCAAATATCAGTAAATCTTTCCATTAAAATATCAACTTGGCCACCATAGTAAGCACTAAATGCTCCCCATACTACACCAACAACGATATTAGATAATGATGCTAAAACTCCTAAAAGTAAAGATGTTCTAAGCCCTAACCAAATTAGAGTAAATAAATCTTTACCAAATGTATCTGTCCCAAACAAGAAGCTTGGTTCAGTTTCAAAGCCAATTGCGTACGTTCCATTCATCATTACGTGGTAGTTACTATATACAACACCACCAATAGTGATAGAATCAATACTTTCTACTGTATGAAGTGGGTATCCCTCAGCAAATGTCCAAGCTTCTGGATCATCAGGATCTACTGTAATAGATTCTTCCATACCAGGATTATCG
>DAOVWR010000100.1 GCA_030636545.1 Mycoplasmatota bacterium | reverse complement strand
TTGTTGGAGAAAGTCAAAGTTTTACGAACCAGGGAATGACTTTCAGCTTATTCTTTGATGAAATAGAAGATGAGTTTCTTAATAATTCATTAATTCAAATTAACTTCATTGATGATGTTGAAGAAGAAGTTTTGATTAATGAAGTAGCAAGTATATTTAATTCTGATGATATAACATTAGTATTTGAATATGCAAATATGTCAATGGTATCAATGTTTGATGTATTGAGTTTAGTAACAACTGGTGTAATTAGTATTTTCGCCGTTATTTGTTTAGTAGTGTTATTGAATTTAAATTTAACAAATGTTAACAGAGAAAGATTTAATTATGGAATCTATAAATCAATTGGTATGGATGATCAAAGTATAATAAACATATACCTATTTAAAAATACAATCATCAATATAATTGGAATCATAATTGGTGGATTACTTGCAATATTGATAGTACCGAGCATTATGAATGCAATGACAGGATCACTAGGTATTAATGTGTTTCCTACTAGTATAAGCTATATAAGCATATTTGTTTCAATAGGCATTGTATTTGCGGTAACATTCTTAAATGCTTTAGTTATTAAAAGAAATATTTCCTCGATTACACCAAAAGATTTATTAGTAGAATAAATATAGTAGATTAGATTCTGTCTATTTGTTATATAATTGTATTTGAAAGGGGTAATGATTATGCTGAAATTAGAAAATATTAGTAAATACTACTATTCAGGAAATAATATTGTACTTGCTTTAAGAAAAATTAACTTAGAATTTAATGTTGGTGAATTTATCGCTATCACTGGTGAAAGTGGGAGCGGGAAAAGTACTCTTTTAAATGTACTAAGTAATTTAGATTCATATGAAGAAGGAAAATTGTATATTAACAATGAAGATATATCAAATTATACAATTGAAGAATTAGATCGATATCGTAAAGATTATATCGGATTTATTTTTCAGGATTACAATATAATTGATAGTTATACAGTATATCAGAATGTAGAAATGGCATTAACTGTTCAAGGATATAGTAAAACAGAAAAGCATAACAAGGTAGTGGAGCTAATAGAAAAGGTAGGACTTACAAAACAATCAAAACAAAAAGCAATTAAGCTTAGTGGTGGTGAAAAACAAAGAACTGTTATCGCAAGAACACTAGCTACAAACTGCCCAATTTTAGTATGTGATGAGCCTACAGGAAATCTTGATAAAGAATCAAGCAAGAAGATATTAGAATTACTTTATAAAATAGGAAAAGATAAATTAGTAATTGTAGTTACTCATGACTTTGATTCTGTTAAAGAATTTGCATCAAGAAAAATAAGACTCTATGATGGAGAAATTGTTGAAGACACTATATATAAAAAGAATATTAAGAAAACTAATACTTTAGTAATCCATAAAGAGTTTAATACTAAGATAAATGATATATTTAAGATTTCTATGAATAATATTCTTGCTGTACCTAGAAAATCTATATTTATGGGTATTGTTCTTTTATCTATAATATTAGTTATATTCTTTACTTATGGTAATGGGATAATTGAAAGAAATAAAGTTTATTCTAAAACAACTCCATATTTTGAAAATGCTGATGCGAGTAGAGTGATTGTAACTAAGTATGATAATACTCCTTTTACATCAACAGAACTTAGTCAAATCAGTAATGTTGATAATGTTAGAGGAGTTATAGAAAATGATATTGTATTTGATACGGTACTTTTTAACGCCATGAATAACCCAATAACACATGCAAGAGAGTTTTATTATTATAAACCTTTAAGTTATCTCTCAATAGATGAATTTGATTTAATTAGTGGAGTTTTACCTGCTGCAAAAAATGAAGTTGTAATTGGAAATAACGGATTATATGATGTAGGTAGCTATATTGCATTATCAAATAGCCATATGTTATTTGAGGATGAAGGGTTAGTAACTGATCAATTTATATATAAAATAGTTGGGATTATTGAACAAGATATTAGTCTTGAATATCCAATGCATAGTGTGTATTTTACTGAAGAAGATTTAAGAGAAATTTCTTATACAAGTATTTTTGAAAGTTCAGAAATCTACTTAGAGATTATTGGAACTAATATATATCATACTCCAACTGATACTTGGATTACACCTGATATTTATGATGAAGTTACTATTATGATTGATGTATTCTCGTTAGTCAACAGCATATGGATTGATAATACTTTAGAAGATAATGAGATACTTACATTTGATATGATGTTTTTTGATATGTGCAGAACCTTTGGATACAAAAAAGAAGTGAGAGATGATTTTGATGCTGGTCTTTGCAATGTAACTGATTTTATTAACAGCCACGAATTAACTGTTAGTGCTATTACAGTATTTCAAAATCAAAATTCATTTGAAGATATTACATTTACAAGTGTGTCAGTCACAGAAAATGCAATAGATCAAATTATTTATATGAACTTTGATACTTACGATAAGTTCTTTGGGGAGTCAAGATATCAAGTTACTGCTATTGTTAGTGATGTATTTAATGGAAAGATGGTTGTAGATGATCTTGAAGCAATGGGATATAATGTCTTTTATCCATCTCAAGTTATAGATGATGATACCGCAATAAATATTATTATTAGTGGTATTAAACTCATTCTAATAATTGGAATATCAATATTCGGAATTTTCATTGTAGGATATTTCGTATTAAGAAGTGTGATTTTGAGTAAAACAAAAGATTATTTAATATTCAGAAGTTTAGGAGCATCAAAAAAGACAATTACTATAATGTTATTTATGGAAATTATAGTTATGACAATCTTACCAGGAATTTTAGCTATATTAATATTATTCCTTTTGGAAGGGTACAAAACACCAATTCCACATTTATTAAAATATTTTAAAGTAGCAGATTATATTTTAATTACTTTCACTATGTTTCTTGTTATTAGCATTATGACAAGAAACTTAACTAGTAAGATATATAAAGTTAGTATTATATCTTCTTTAAAGGGGGTCGAACAATGATAAAACTTATAAATATAAATAAATACTTTTTCAAAAATAAGGCTAACGAAAATCAAGTATGTAAAGATATAAATTTGGAATTCAAAGAAAAAGGATTCGTTGTAATCCTAGGAAGTAGTGGTAGTGGTAAAACAACATTATTAAATATAATAAGTGGTATGGACAAATTTGATGATGGGACTTTGATATTCAAAGAAGAAAAGTTTGAAAAATACCAGAGTAAAAAATGGGACAAAATTAGAAATTGCAAAATCGGTTATATTTTCCAAAATTACAACCTATTTAAAGACCTAACTGTATATCAAAATATTGAGTTAGTTCTTAAAATGAATGGTGTTATTTTAAAGGAAGAGATTGATAGAATAGTTGATTACTTATTAGAATCTGTTGGAATGAAGAATTATGAAAATAGATTAGTTAAACAGCTTAGTGGTGGGCAACAACAACGTATTGGTTTTGCTAGAGCATTATCAAAAAAACCTGATGTTATACTCGCAGATGAACCAACTGGAAATTTAGATGGTAAAACAACAATTGAATTAATGGATATTTTGAAAAGTATTTCCAGTGAAAAATTGGTTGTTATGGTAACTCATGAACAAGCACTCGCTGAATATTATGCTGATAGAATTATTGAGATAGAAAATGGTCGAATTGTAAGTGATAAAGAAAATATAAAATCAAAAAAATTATCTATTACCCAAGAACAAATTATTTATTTAAAAGACTATGAGAAAAAGGAAACTAATTTAGATGATATTGCAATTACTTGCCACCTCTCAGAAGACCTAAAGCGTTCAACTGGTATTTCTGCGTCTGTCATTATTTGCCATCTTGGAGCCCAGAAAAATAGATATTTATTGCCA
>DAOVWR010000025.1 GCA_030636545.1 Mycoplasmatota bacterium | reverse complement strand
GAAAAAGCTAGTTCTTAGTCCATATAAATCCCCAATAAGTCCTACTAATGGGAAAATTATAATCATTATAATACTAAATGACATTCCAAAGAAACTCAGTGCAGTAGCTCTTGTTTCTGATGGAATAATGCGGTTCATGTAGTCAAACAATACAACGTAAAACAAACTATCTAAAAATCCGAGAATTACAAATGGTACAAAGATAATACTATCTACTAATATCAGCCAAAAAGAAATTATCATAAATAGGGGAACATATATTAATATTTTTCGCTCTTTATATTTCTTTTCCAATTTATAAGCGGTAATTCCACCAACAACAGCAAATAGGCTATGTAATGCCAGTAAGGCGCCAATTGTAAAATATGAATAACCTAAAATACTTAAATGATTTTGAAGATACATAAATACTACAGCTATAGGAGCCATCATTATTGCTCCAATAATAATCAGAAATAATAATCGCTTATTTTCAAAGACTACTTGAGTACTTTTAACATAATGATCAAAAAGCATCTCTTTAAAAGATTTAAGTTTTTGTTTATTAAGTAAAGGAGTCTCTTTCATCATCAATATAACTATAAGAGCAGCTAGGTAAAATACTGCAGTTATTCCAAAGGATATATTAAAACTAACCATTGCAACATATCCACCAACAAATAAACTAATACTTGTTGCTATTTGATATAGCACTTCTTTACGGCCATTAATTTTCATAAAGTCATCTTCTTTTTTCATATGAATTAAAGAATCATAGACAATTGCTTCTCCACTTCCTGATTCAAATGTATAACTTAAACCACAGAAGATAAAAGCAATAATTAACAATACAAAATTACTAGAAGCAACCATTATTATAATATAAATAAAATACGAGATAATCCCTAGTGCTCTACTAAATTTACGACCAAACAAGTCCGCAATCATACCTGTTGGGACTTCCATTGTTAAACTTGTAACGTGAAAAACTGTTTCAAATATTCCTATTTGAAACAGACTAAATCCTTTGAATGCTAAAAATAACAGCCAAATTCCATGTGTGAAATTTAAATTTCTTAAAAATGTATGAATATAATCAAGTCTAATATTCTTCTTGTACTCCATGTTCATCACTACCTAAACTTTCTCCACAGTATATGCAATATTGATCTTCTAAAACATTTTCTTTAAAACACTTTTTACATACAACTATTGTTAAGCCCATTTGTCTAAGCTTTTCAATTTCTAATTCTTTATCTTTGAAAAATAAATTTAATGCCATTAAAGCTATAACTGATAAAAATCCTAATATTACTAATGACCCTCCTAAAAAGAATAAGCCAATTGATTCTCTAAAGTAAGATAATACCATAATTAGTATCCCTAAAAACGAAATAGCATAGCCCATAATTAAAACCAATTTAAAGTTTTTCATACGTGTCTCTTTTCGTTTTGTAATATTGCCTCACACTTAGTACAATATTTCTGATCAAAAGAATTGATAGTATTACAAATCGGACAAGTAATATCTTTTAAATCATTTCCACATTTTTTGCAATATGTTGCTTTTGGTTTATTTTCCATATTACAAATTGGACATATCTTATTCGAAACAACATCACCCCTATATCCTTCAAATACTTCAAATCGTTTTTTAAGCTTAGCATTTTCCTTTTTACGACTAATGATTACCATAATAAATAATCCTACTCCTGAAAAAATAGCTAACATCGCAAAAATAGCAATATACGGACCAACAAGTCCCTTACCAAAAACTAAGAATATATCACTAATAATCAGGATTACTACAAATACAGTTGTTATTATCTTATTTTTATCCATTTACAATCACCTACTTAATATTAGCATTACACTTCTGACATATTTCTGTGTCAAAAGGGTTTAAATGTCCACAGTAGTCACATTCTACTTTATCATTAAGATTGATACCACATTTAGGACAAAACTCACTACTAGCGTCAATTTCTAACTTGCAACTTGGACACTCTTTTCTAATCTTTAGTCTTTCTTCAAATTGAGCGTTATTTAAACTTTTAGCTATGTACAAAAAGAATCCAGCTATTATTAAAATCACAAGTAATGGCAGTAAGAATCCAAATGATCCTAGTCCAATAAAAATTATTGAAAAAGCAAATCCCGTAATAGCTAATGATATTAATACTACAAACAAATATAAAGGTGTTGGTTTTTTCATAACTTTCACTCCTAATATAATTCTAAAATAGTTTCTCCTTGATTCATTGTTGGTTTTCTACGTCTAATTCTTTTACTTCTTAGTTTATTAGGATCTCTTACCATTTCTTTCAAAACATTACCTGAATGGTATCCATGAATTACTAATATCTCTTTAACAGATGAATCACAAGATATGATGAATTTTTCTAGTAACTTAATTGCATCATATTCTACATATCCATGTATATCAATTTCAACCATTACTTATCATCCTCACGTTTAATAATATCTAATTCATTTTTAATATACTTTCTTCTACCATGTTTATCTAGATGTTCTTTTACTAATTCATCCATTATTTCCGGATTGTTTTTCATCTTTTTAACTTTTTCTAAATCCACACCTTGAGTGAACGGACAACTTTGGATACAAACTCCACAATCGGTTCCCGCTTTTGCCCATAAATCAAAACATGAGTTTTCATTAAACTTATAAAATTGTCTACCATTTACCATTCGTGTTAAATGGGTAATTGAATGAGATGGACAATTGATCAAACAAAGGGCACAATGCTTACAAAACTCTGTCAAGCCAAAATCTACTGGGCTATCTAAATCTAACTCCAAGTTTGTAAATACTGCCCCAAGTCTAATATTATCTCCGTGTTCAAGTGTTACTAAATGATTACTCATTCCGATTTCACCTAAACCGGCGTCATAAGCAAGTGGAACCATTGGTGCTAAATATATTTCTGAACTATTTAAAAAGGCGTCATAACCTAAAGATTTAAGATATACACTAAGTCTAGCACCTACCTGGGCAACTTTTAAGTAGGCTTCTTCAGTTGCCATTAACTCTTCAAAATGAGGAGCTCTATTTATCATTTCTAAATCCATTTTAACTGTGAAAACAATTGCTGTTTTATAAGTAGGGCTTATTAATTTATTATAACTATCCATTCCAATTGCCTCACTCAGTCCACCTGAGTGAGAATAATATGAATACTCATCTAATTTAGTTATACCAACATTAGTAGCTCCATAATATTTAGTAATTTCTTTAATATTACTAGAAAAAGATTTCTTAATAGTTTGTTTATCTTTTAGAGAATAATCATCAACTAATTGATGAAGTGATTTTATAAATAGTTTGTTATTAGATATTATTGGGAAAAACAACTTTTTAAAGTCGTCATCTTTTCTTAATTGATTTCTAAAATCAACTCCGCGATAAGCATCATCAAGATCTTTTAAATCAGGATGTAACTTATAGAAATCATGATACTCTTTCGTCCCAACTACTAGCCCTAACCTTGAAAACAAAGTTTCTCGTTCATCGTACTTTTTCATCAAAATCACCTATTCCAATTATATCATAAAAAGCGTAGAAAGAAATTAAATTTCCTTCTACGCTTTAAGTTTAAGTTTTCTTATTCTTCAACTGCCGGTACAACAAGGCAAATAGGTTCAGGATAAGTATTCCCATTTAAATCAATAGTGATACTTGTAATATAAACATTAACAACAGGGTATTCTGTCCCCTCAACGTTTAGAGCAGCGATATAATCAATAATATTAAATCCTGATACTACTCCACCAAATGTTGCATATTCTTCATTTAAGAAGTTGCTTTTCGCATGCATAATAAAGAATTGCGAACTAGCTGAATCATAGTCTCCACCGACTCTTGCCATTGAGATAACTCCTCTATCATGGACAAGTTCATTTTCAAATCCATTACCTGTCATTTCCCCAGAAATAGTACAACTAGGATCTTCAACCATTCCACCTTGAATCATAAAATCATTAATTACACGGTGAAACTCATTGTCTGCGTAAACACCACTTTCAATATAAGTAATAAAATTATTCACAGTATTAGGAGCAACCGTTGGAAATAACTGAATAACTATGTCTCCCATACCTTCAACTGTGATTGTTACCACAGGGTTAGTTAATTTTAAATACTCTGCGTATGGTAATTCATTTAAGTTTACATATACTTCATCTGGAACCTCGTGAACGATTGGTTCTGGATCTGGGTCAACCTCTTCTTTTTCACATCCAAATAATCCAAATGATACAAATAATGCTAGTAATACTAATAATGTCTTTTTCATAATACACCTCAAATTAATTTCTCTAAGTCTAGTTGTTCTTCAAAATTATCATCACGTAATTTCACTAATAATTTTAGTAATGCTTCATTCACTTCAGTATTAGTGTTAGTAGTAAATCCACCTGAGTGATTTGATAAAACAACATTATCTAATTCATAAATCGGATATGTTGATGGAAGCATAGTTTCTTTTCCTTTCGGATATTTGTACCAAACATCCGATGCAAATCCTTTTAATGTTGAATTTTTCAAGGCATCATACAAACTTTTTTCATCGATGATACTACCTCTACCAACATTAATTAAATATTTATTCTTCATTCTTGAGAACAATCTTTGATTAAAAATCTCTTCAGTTGTTCTGTTTAATGGAGCAGCAATAATTATTATATCACTTACCTGTACTAAATTGGTAAGGTTTTTCACTAAAAAGATATCTTCAGGATATGTTTTATCGCGATCAATTGTATAAAACTCACAATCAAATCCTCTAAGCATCTTGTGAATGTTCTCGCCAATTCTTCCATAGCCAAATAATCCAACTGATAATCCTTGAATACTCACCCAAGGTAATCGCTTATCAGAATTTCTTGAAGACCAGTTACCTTCTTTTAATAAAGAATGGTAATTGATTGTGTTTCCTAGTAAAGAAAGTGTTAATGTTACTGCTTTTTCAGCAACATAACGAGTTCTTGTTGAGATAATAAATAATTTTAATTCTTTATCTTTCATTGATTTTAAATCGATACTATTATGGCCAGTATAAGGAATAATAATCCCTTTTAATAAAGGATTATAGTAAGTTTGAGAATATTTGCCACTAATATAATAGTGACATTTTCTAACATCATCAACAATTGTAACCCCATCAATCGGGTTATTCAGTAAGAAATTTTGAATCTTTTCGTGGGCTGCGTATACTTTCATATTCACATCTCCTAATATCTATTTCTTATATCTAACTCTATTATAATTCAAATAACTCCCATAGTATACATTATATTATTCTAAAAGGGTAACCATTAGTAAATATAGTCATCTTATTCAATATCTTAATGTATAACTATTTAATTCTTTTGGTGTAATATGGTAACTTATTTTGGAATTTTACTTATCTTCTTGTTTATCCCAAAACTTTGATATAAATGACTGGAGATATTGGCCTTTTGGAATCCTTTTGTGATGACTCCAGTTTTTTGGGAATAATGATTTATATTTTTGATGTGAATAACGATCATCAAATAATACAGCAATACCTATATCATCATTTGTTCTAATAACTCTCCCAACAGCTTGAATAACTTTATTCATACCGGGATAGGTATAAGCATAGTCAAACCCTTCATTAAATTCATCATCAAAATGATTTCTTAATAATTCATTATATTTATTAAACATTGGCATTGCAACACCGACAATTAATACACCACTTAACATGTCTCCGATATAATCTATTCCTTCACTGAAACTTCCGCCCAGTACAAAGAACCCTATCCGCGACTTATCACTTACGTCATTAAACTCGTTAAGCATTGAGTTTCTTTGACGTAAGCTCATATTTCTTGTTTGGATTAACATCTCATAGTCTTCAGCATTAAATTCCTCTAAGACCATATTTAGATAAACATATGATGGGAAGAAAACAATATAATTCCCTATTTTTGTTTCAGCAATCGCATAAATAGAATCAATAATATTATCAATACTTCTTGGTCTATCTCGGTATCTTGTGGATGTTGAATCATCGACAAATAATCCTAAATGAGATTGGGTAAATGGTGAGGGGATACTAATTGTTTTTCCAACACCTTTAGTTATTAGTTTTACATAATAATCAACTGGGAAAAGTGTCGCACTAAAGAATACTACTCCACTCACTCTTCTTTCAATTGTATCCAAGATATAATTAGATGCATCTAAACAAGATAAAGTAACAACAATATCATCATTAATTACTTGAATAATGTATTTATAGTTATGATTATAAAATTCACTAATCCTCACAAATTGAAGTAATTCAAAGTACCCATCTAATACTTTATCTCTTTTTGTGAATTTCTTATTTTCTGCGAGTACTCTTTCTAATTTATTAGTAATTACTTCCGTGAGACTTACGAGATTAATATCCATTTCATCTTGATAATAAAATCGGGCTTTCTCGATTTCATTATCAATCACAAATTTATCAATATAATCAAGTAACTTCTTGATACTACTTCTAATAGAAGGTTTAACTTTATTAGCTGCTTTTCTTAAGTTAATTAGTGACTCTTTACTGAGTGAAGCTGAATACATACTTCTACTGCGATCAACTAAATTATGAGCTTCATCAATTAATAGTTTTGGAGTGTAATAATCATCTTCAAAATATCTAATTAAATGAACACGGGGATCAAAAGCATAATTATAATCACAAATTACTAAGTCTGAATAATTTGATAATTCTAAACTAAATTCATGAGGACAAATTGAATGATATGTTCCATAGTCTTTAATTAGTTTCATGTCATAGACATCATTATGAACAAAGATATCGTTTACGGCCTCTCGTAAACGATTAAAGAATCCTTTTGCGTATGGACAAATTTCTGGATCGCAATCGACCTTATCCATTAAACACATTGCTTCTTTAGAATTGATTACTGTCGTCTTACAAATTAAACCATTTTCTTTTAATAAGTTAACTGTATCAACAACTATCTTCTTCCCAGCGTTTTTCGCTGTCAGATAAAATATCTTTTCTCTTTCATTCTTAATTGTTTTTAAAGCCGAATATAAACTACCAATTGTTTTACCAATTCCAGTTGGAGCTATACTATATAGAATATCGTTTTTAACGAGAGTTTGATAAACAGCGCCCATAAACTTGTATTGTCCTTCGCGATACTCTTCAAAAGGAAATACTAGTCCTTCTATTGATTTTAGTTTCTCTTCTTGATGTTTATTAAAAATGACTAGCCATTCTACATATTGATTAATTGTGTTAGTGAAGAATTTAGTTAATTGTGAGAAATTATATCTTTTATTAAATGATTTGGTTGCGTAACCTTCAACAGCAATATATGTTAATCTGACACTAATTGATTTTAAATTATTATTTTTAGCATACATATAGGCATACATTTTTGCCTGCATTAAATGTTCTGGTCTTGTATCTATTTCTAATAAGGCCAGATCAGCTTTTGTACTTTTTATTTCTTCAATGATCAGTTTACTATTTTCTTTCAGTAAGCCATCCATTCTACCAGTGATATAAAAAGAATAACCTCCATGTTCAAAAAGAGTTTCTACAGAAACTTCTTTTTTGTCATCTTCTTTATATTTGTTTTGAAGATAACTATGTGCTTCAATTCCTTCTAAAGCGCGTTTATTAGATTGAAATTCACTAGTTAAGTCTCCACCACTATAGATGAATTTAACGATATCTTTTGCGGTAATTTTAATATTCTTCATAGTATCACCTATCTAATTATAGCATTAAAAAAAGAGAAATCATTCTCTTTTAATAATTATATCTTTTGAAATACAATTATGTTTTTATTATTAGTTTTGATAATCTTTAAATCAAATCTCAAGGCAATAACTTCTAAGGTTTTTAAGGTATAAAAAGATACATGAGTAGCGTCTCTTCGGTACCACCAATCAGTAAAATCAGTAATACTCATATTTCTTAATAACGTTGTAATAACAAGGTAACCCCCTTGTTCAAGTAGATTAGATAAATGAGCAAATTCTACTAATGGATCAAAAAAGTGTTCAACTACTTCTGTTGAAGTAATTAACTCATATTTATATTTTAGATACTCTTTATTATCATTAAAGAAAGGATCGTAATCATAGACTGAATACCCGTCTCTAATAAGTAATTCTTTTAATACTGGACCTGGGCCACTTCCATACTCTAAAACATCACCCATAATATTTAAAGGAGTTATATAATCATTGATTAGTTTTACAAAAATATCAACATACCCGACGCTTTCAAAAGAGTTGTTATGAAGGGAGTATTGATTTAACTCTTCTTCTCTATCAACATGGTATTCCTTATCCTTGTGAATAAAACCACAGTCTTGACAAACTGAATAAGTAACTTTTATTTGTTTATCTTCGAGTTTATAAGTTATGCCATTACATACTAAACATTTAGATATCAAAATCACCTTGGTTTTTTTCTCCTTCATGAATTATTTGATCAATGATGATAACGATAAACAAGAATAGCTCTTTCTTAGATTCATCTAAAATATCAATTTCATAGGAATCTCCAAAAGAAAATACTTTCTTAATTATTTCAGCTACTGTAACTCCATCTTTTAAGATTGAAAAAGTATGAGCAAACAATGTACCTACTACTTGATATTCATCATGGCCACCTAATATTACTTCAAACTTTGGCTTAAATGAAAATTTCTTTTTTATTACCGCTAACTCTTCATTATGATTTGAATAAATCCGATAAACTGGGAATAGTTTAAATAGTTGTTTCTTAGAATTTAAGACTTGTGATCCATTCATATTCAATAACTCTAGTTTATTAGTAAGTGACATAAACTTTCCTTGAACTTGAAAAACATCATTTTGAGAGTAATCCTTAATTGTGAACTTGTCTCTTAAAGAGAATACTTTTTGCTTTACGTAGTATTTCATAATACCTCCTTTATATTATAAATAATCTTTCTCTGATTGATTGAGCAATGACAAGCATTGCCAAAGCAATCAGAATGTTTTTGTTATCTGCTAAGTCTATCAAGTAATATCTTTCTTTATTTATTTTAACAACTTTCAAGGTAGCTACTACAGTATCGATATCATATAGTTTATATCTAATCTTCCATAAACTACCTTTACAGCTAAATACTTTATTATTGTATTCAATCTTATGAAGATACTTAAGTCCAACACTGATTGCCATAACTTGTTGTTTGTTTGAATCTAATAGTTGAAATCTCTTCTTAAATCTTAAAGGATTATAACTAACTTTATATTTCAGTCCATTAATTAGATCAGTTATATTCATTCCGTATATTTTGGGGAGTTTTGTGTGCTTTATTGAAAAATAAGGGATTTCATCTTCCCCAATCATTTCAACTTTATTTCTGTTAAAAACATTATTACATTTTACATAATATTTCATTTAACTTCCTCCATCTTTTTTAACCTATAAGCATATCTAATTCTTGAACAAATACTGAATCTAAAGATAAGTTCTTTTTAGCCCAACTACTTAATACTTTTTTTACAACATCGTCTTTAACATGAAACTTTTTAAAGAATTCTTTTTTTCTTCTAGGCATATTTTTAAAAGACATATTAAATCTTTTATTAATATAATCAATATCTGCATATAACTCAATAACCTCTCTTTTAAGAGAATCATCTGATGATACATCTCCATCAACGATTGTTATTGTTGTATATCCTTCTTTTTCTAATTGTGTTCTTACGTATTGAATATTTCCATATCCTCCGCAAGGGATAACACGATAGTTACTGAATTCATCTAATAAACTAAGTCCTTTTTCAAACCAAGCAACATCATATTTACCTTCAACTAGTAATAATTTCTTCTTATGATTCTTCGAAAAAACTTTTGTGATTGTGTCTAACTCTTGTTTGATATCGTCTTTATATAGTGCTTTAATTGAATAATTAAAATTAGTAACAACATCTTTATGTTTTGATGTGAAGATTGTTTGATAAGAGTATTCACAAATATCAGTTAAAGCTTTTAAGTCAAAGTTATCTTCAAAATTATCAATCCCAATAATTGTATATTGATGAGTTATATTAGAAATAATTCTAGTGTATTCATCTCTTGTAAAAGTTATATCATCATTAATGTTCATTTCATATTTGGTATTTATACTAAAGAAATTATAAGTATTATTCCCAAGTTTTCCATCGAGATAATCAAATACTTTAAAGACCTTTGTTTGATCAATATTTTTAGTGTCAACTGATAAGTTTATACTTAAAATATCATTTAGTAATTTAGGAGCGTAAATATATTTTGGCACATAGAGATACTTAATATGATTTATATCATACATATTCCCAATACATTTACTATATTCAATCCGATAATTCGGACTCTTATAGACTTTACGGTATCTTTCGTCATTAATATGAATCTCAATTACAATATCTTCTTCAATATCCCTGACATACTCATAATGAAAAACATTATTAAAAAAGAGATCCAAAGCTTCTAAAATAGTTGTTTTACCTGAAGCGTTAGTCCCTATAAATAATGTGTTTTTATCTAATGGAATGTTTTCTCTTTCAAATACTTTGTAATTTTTTATAAAAAGATGATCAATCATATTATCACCCAATTTCTTAAGTAATATATCCCCACTTATATTATAGTCTATTATTCTTTCATTATCAAATACATTAAATTTTCAACAATGACAATAAATTATAGTTTCATTAAAAACATCATCTGCCATTATGGTAGATGATGTTTTATAAATATGTGTTTTTTAGAAATCGTATTTACTTAATATTTCCGCAGGTGTTCTTCTTAATAAATTCGTTACTGGTAAAATTCCAGATATAATGTTTATTAAGTAAATCAAGATTACACCAGCTACTAAACTAAATATTGAGATATGAACAAACTCAAAGAATTCTTCAGCGATAAGCTGAACTCTATAAAGAAGTATCGTCGTACCTAAATATCCAATTAATGATGTTATTGTGGTAATTAAAATGATTTCAGTTACAAATATTTTTCTTATATCCCCTTTTGTTACTCCAAGTGCACGGTAAACACTTACCTCATAAATTCTTGAGATTAAGGAAGATCTAATAATAAAGTAGTAACTAATACTCATAGCTCCTAGTACAACAAACGTAAAGATAATTGTCCCAACACTTTCCGCTAATCTTTGAAGTTGATATGCATCCTCTTCAACTTCAAATAAACTAATTGATGTCAACTCGATCGAATCAAAATATTTAATCGTAGCATCAATATCATTTGAATGAATGTAGATGTCACTTCCTCTAACATGTTCATTATAACTTATTCCATAATATGCTTCTTTTACTAATTCTAAAGGAATTAAAATGTCTGGTATTGTATCTTCATCAGTAGTGTACATACCTGAAACATGGTGTATTGCAGCAAACTGCATATAAGTGCGCGTTGCCATTGGAATTGTATTATCAGGGTCATCCAACATCATTACTAATTCTAATTCATCTGGAATAACTCCCTCAGATATAGTGATTAAATCTGCGAATGCTTCATAAACAGGAACAAGTGTTTCAATCATATACATTGTTTCTTCTTTAACATAGTAGACAGGATTATCAGTATCACTAATTCCCACTATATCTAGGATATACTCATAGTTTTCATTGCTTCCTTTTAAGGTAACTATTATGTCAACATTTAATAAATCCTCTAATGTTGTTATTCCTAAATTTTGCATTGATGATTGATTTAGTAAATTCTTAGCGACTACTAAATCAATTACAATTTCGTTATAATCAGTTACGTTTGTACCCAGTATAATATCTTTATCTTCAAGATAATCACTAATAACTGGATTACTCGTCAATGTATTATTTACTTCCCTTGCTTGGTAAACTGCCGGTAATCTAATGGCTAATTCATTACTACTAGTTATTAGATTAATATAATTAATTGAAGGATTACTTTCATGGGCCATTACTTCATCATAAGTATCTAAATCATACTCAATAACGACAGTTTCTTTAGCGCCAGATAAAAATTTAGAAGGTTCTAAATTATAGACATTAGATAGCATTCCAATAGCAATTGCTATTAGAATTGCTCCTCCAATAAATCCTGCATAGAATAATTTTCCAATTCTTGAGGTTGAAGCTAATCTAGATAATGCAAGTTTCATTGATTCCTTAACTGATATTACACTTCTTTTATCAATAGTTAGTTCATCATTAATAACATCTTCTAAATCAAATGATGATTCTAAAAAGTCATCTTTTGTAGTTTTCTTAAAGTGACGGTCTAGAACTTTGATTTCTGAGTCAGTTTCGATTAATTTAATTTTCTTAAAATCTTCAGTGTCAATATCTAAATATAATGTTTTGTTTTTAACAATCAGTCTAATACCGATATTAGGTTTAGTTCCTTCATCCGAATAGATTTTTACATTAGCTATATCATCTTCAATGTCAGATAACTGAGTTAAATCTTTTAAGTAAATGTCTGTGTCATGTTTCAAATCTAAATCTGATGAAGACTTGTTTAAATAGTCTTCAACTATTCTTCCGTCTTTTAATTTAATAACACGGTCTGCGTAAAAATCAGCTAATTCTTCTTCATGTGTTACTAAAACAACTAGTTTAGTTTGAGAAATCTTTTTAATGATATTCATAATATCGATAGTATTTTTTGAATCAAGATTTCCGGTTGGTTCATCAGCAATAATTACTTTCGGGTTTTTAGCTAGAGCTCTGGCTATCGCAACACGTTGTTGTTGCCCACCAGATAATTGATAAGCTCTTCTTTTACGGAAATTAAGCATTCCAATATTATCTAAAATATAGTCTATTCTTTTATCAATTTCATCTTTATCAACAACACCAACCATATTTAAAGTTAACGATATATTATCGTAAACAGTTAGATTTGTTAAGAGGTTATAGTTTTGGAAAACATAGCCAACATCTTTATTTCTAATTTCATCCCATGTTCTTGAACTATAGCGTTCAATATTCTTATCACCAAACTGGATTGATCCGTTTTGAACCTTATCAAGTCCACCTAAGACATTTAATAATGTTGTTTTACCTGAACCTGATGGTCCAAGTAAAACTACCAATCCTTTTTCAGGAAGGTCTAAAGTTATGTCGTTAATTACGTGTATTTCATTACTTTTTTTACGGTTATAGTATTTATTTAAGCTAGTTAATTTTATCATGATTTACACCTACTCTTGCTTCAGTGACGTAATCACTGATTTACTGAAGATTCGTTTATTGAATCTTCTTCCTAGTAAGATTGCTAAGGCAATCATCATTACAAATATCAAGATATGGCTACCAACCGTAAAGTAACGTAAATATCTTGGCAATATTGAATTAATATTCTCATTAACGATAAACGCTGCCATGGTAATAATATAGGCTAATACGGTTGTCATTAATAATTCGATTATTGTAACTCTATTTAAATCTTTTTGAGAAGCTCCGATTGATCTAAAAATTAGATAATCTTTTTTCTTTGAGTTTTGAATATTTTTAAGAACAACATAAGTAATAAAATAAATTACTAACATTAAAAATCCTAGTGTCATTCCTAAATAGATTGAAGTAAAGATTGCGAATATCGCACTAAACTGATCAGTTACTCCATCTGGATAGATTGTGTTATAACCTAAAGCATCAATATCATCAATAACTTTTTCAGCATCAAAGACATCGTATACTAATACTCCTAATTGATAAACATCATCAGTTAATATAGTATCAACCGTATTAGTATTCATTGCGATAGAACTCCACTCATATCCTTGTATTTCGTAACTACTTGTTATTACAACATCAACGCTCTTTTTTTCAAAGGCTGAGACTCCTGTAAGTTGGAAAGTAAACGAGTCAAGTTCAGTAATTGTATCATCATAAGCAAATCCCAAGCTTTCTAATACTTGTGGTAATGATTCACTTGATAAATGGATTTCATTATCAGCAATATCATCATTGATTGAAATACTACTTTCACCATGCATAAAAAGAACATCTTGTCCTTCATATTTTAATCCTATTGATAAAGGAGGTGTTCCCCAGTTAGCACTTTTTAAATATGCTCTAACGACAACATCTGAACTAGTTATATAATCTTCATGGAAATACATTCTTCCACGCCATTGGTTTAAACTAACAGATTCAGCTATTCCGGTAATAGTAAATTCAATTCCCCCAGGAATATCATCTAAGCCATCTCTATCGTAGGCATAACTATATCCTAAGATTATTGTGTCTCCGACACTATATCCGTCTATTTCTTCAATAACAACTTCAAATTCACTAGTTGGCATACTACCACTTTTTAGTTGGCTAGTCTTTAACATATCAGCTGGATTTAAATAATATTCTCTAGTTTCAATCCATTTGTCTCCTGAATTGTATTCAACTTCGCGATATGAAAATACTATTTCATCTAAGACAACATCATGTTCCATTACGTATCTAACCAAACTAATGTTATTTATTTCCGCTATTTCCTCTGGAGTAAACGGTGTATTATCAAATTTAGTTACAATAATCCGAGATTCAGTAACATTCGCAAAATAACCTCCTCCATAAAAATCACCAGATGAGGATGTTTCTCCAACGTAATTACCATATGAAAAAACAAAAATTATGACAGTAAATATTGTCACAATAGTTGTGAATATTGTTCTTCTAGGTGTTCTAAATAAGTTTTTAAAAGAAATTCCTACAAGATCTAATATACTCATTGTAAAACTAGGAATAATAGATTCCTTTGTTACTTCTTTTGTTTTTTTACTAATTTTATCTTCAACAACTTCTCCATCAAATGATCTGATTTTTCT
>DAOVWR010000118.1 GCA_030636545.1 Mycoplasmatota bacterium | reverse complement strand
AAGTCACACTTATCATAGATTGTATTTAATAATAATGTTACATCACTAAATCCAACAAAGATCTTCTTATTTTTCTTGATCAATTCATAGTCGATTTTATCAACAATACGGGGAGTTCCATATCCGCCTTTCAAACACATAATTGCGTCAATCTTCTTATCCGCAAACATTTTGTTTAAATCAGTTGCTCGTAGATTGTCATCACCTGATAAGTATTTACCATAAGTACTAGTACAACTTTTACCGAGTACAACTTTATATCCTAATTTTTCAAGATTAGCTTTTCCTTGAGAGATTAGTTCTGGTTTACTGGGACTACTTAAGGCAACAATACCGATAGTAGCTCCTTTTTCTATTTTTTTAGGATACATAAAATCCTCCTTTAGATAATAAGATGATTATTCTTATAATATATCAAAAGAAGATTTGAATTCTCAAATCTTCTTTGGTAATTTATTTTGTGATAATACTTATCGCCCAGCCAATACCAGCTTCTAATTCGTATTTAGCTGCGAAGTCATCAACACTTGTTCCAATTGCTAAGTTTCCAATCGCATTTTGATAAATTAAATCCTCACCTTTTTTAACGCTTGTAAAAGATTTACCATATAATATTCTATTCTTATAGACTTGTCTACGGTTATTATAAATGATTATATCGAGATAATCATTAAACTTTATATTCAATTTGTCTAAATATTCAGCAGGGATATTACTCCAAATATTTCCAAATTGTACATCAACGATATCTAGTGCGCCAATAACTTCACTACCAATAATTCTTGGTAAGTTTAATTCAAATTTTTCAATACTGTCAATGTCAATCACAGGACCAACTTCTTCAAAAGAAATTATTCCACTAGCCAGTCTTGCTCCTGTATAAGTATAGACATCTCTTCCTAAGAATAAATCAGATTCACCACTACCTTTTAAACGATTAACTGATTCATCAATTTCTCTAATTTCTTCGATACCAACATGTTTACTAACATGTGTAAGTGTTGAGTTATCTGGAGTAACAATATAATTTCCAACAGTTGTTTTAGCTACTATTCTTCTTTTATATTTCCCAACTCCAGGGTCTACTACACTTATAAATACTGTACCTTTTGGCCAAGCATAACAAGTTTGATATAAAGAGTATGACGCTTCCCAAGTATCATACTGAGGAATATTATGAGTTATATCAAATATTTTTAAATCACTATCAACTTTTATAGCAGTTCCGTACATTTGCGATACAGATCCTTTTAGAAGTCCAAAATCACTTTGAAAAACCAATATTTTTTTATTCATACCAATACCTCCAATAAAAATTTTTAATAGATTCTTTAACAATAAAATTATATCATATTTCATATGAATAGCAAAAGGAATATTGCATAAGAAAAAGGTCTGAAAATTAAATTATTTTCAGACCTTTAAAGTTATCCTCTTACTTATTAGATTCAATTATTAATTTTACCATCAACTCTGAAAACTCAGCAGGATTATCTAATGGTAATCCTTCAATTAGTAATGCTTGGTTGTATAATAGTTTTGCATAGTCTTTTACTTTGCCTGGATTATTTTCATAGACTTTTTCAAGTGTTAGAAATAAATCATGATTAGGATTAATCTCAAGTATTTTAGTAGCTTTTACTTCTTGTCCCTGTGGCATATTTTTTAGAACTTTTTCCATTTCCATAGAAAGTCCTTCACCACTAACTAAACAAACTGGGCTATCTAGAAGTCTTTTTGATAGTTTTACATCAGATACTTTTTCATCTAATCCTTCTTTAATAGCTTCTAGTAATGATTTCTTTTCCTCATTAAGTTTATCTAATTTCTTATCTTCTTTTTTATCAATTAAATCAAGGTCACCTTGCGCAACAGATTTAAAATCTAAATCAGCATACTTCATTAAGATATTAATCATGAACTCATCAATATCATCTGTGAATAGTAATACTTCGTAATCTTTTTCTTTTAGTAAATCCATTTGTGGTGAAGCCATGATTGCTTCTTTTGTTTTACCAGTTGCGTAATAAATATGTTTTTGGTCTTTTGGTTTATTTTCAACATACTCTTTCAAGGTTACAAAATCTGAAGATTTTGTTGTCTTAAACATTATTAGGTCTTGAAGTAGTTCTTTATTCATTCCATAACCTTCATACATTCCGTATTTTAGGTTTACTCCATATGTTTCATAAAACTCATTGTACGTTTCACGATCATTCTTTTGCATTTTCTCTAATTCAGATTTGATTTTCTTCTCAATTGTTTTAGCTATTTTCTTCAGTTGAACATCTTTTTGAAGCATCTCACGTGATAAATTAAGTGATAAATCAGATGAATCAACTAAGCCTTTTACAAATCTAAAGTAGTCGGGGATTAGGTCTTGATTCTTATCCATAATAAAGACACCTTTACTATATAGTTGAAGACCTTTTTCATATTTCTCTGTGTAAAGATCAAATGGTGCTTTTTTAGGAATAAACAAAAGACTTGTGTATGTACTCATTCCTTCAACTTTTGAATGAATGACTTTTAATGGATCAGTAAAATCATTAAACTGATGTTTATAAAACTCATTATATTCTTCTTCTTTTATTTCTGATTTATTTTTCTTCCATAAAGGAATCATTGAATTTAGTGTTTCTAATTCTTTATAGACAACAGGATCCTTCTTTTGATCTTCTGGGTAATCATATTTAGTTACATCCATTTGAATTGGGTACCTAACATAATCACTATATTTCTTTATTAAGTCTTTAATAGTGTT
>DAOVWR010000009.1 GCA_030636545.1 Mycoplasmatota bacterium | reverse complement strand
TTTTTATTCAACTCCTTCATCGAGTTTCATAAAGTCGTATTCAACATTTGTTTGAATATCCCATAACTGAGCATAGATACCATTCTTTTTTAATAGAGATTCATGGGTACCTGATTCAGTTATTTCGCCTTTATCTAAAACTATAATTGTGTCTTCCTCCATGGCAGTTGTAATACGGTGAGTAATAATAAATAACGTTGTATCTTTCCAATGCTTATTTAAGGCGTTTCTGATTTGGATATCTGTTTCCGTATCTACTGCGCTTAAACTATCATCAAAGATTAATACTGGTTTATCGTTTAAAAGCATTCTAGCAATAGCTACACGTTGTTTTTGCCCACCACTTAGTGTTACTCCTCTTTCACCAACCATTGTTTCATAGCCACTTTCAAAGCCTTTAATGTCTTGATGTAAACTAGCAATTGATGCTGCTTGGAATACTTCATCTTCATGAGCAGTTTTATTCATAATGCTTATATTTTCATATAACGATCTACTATATAAGAATGGCTCTTGCATAATAATACCAACATTTGTTCTTAAATGTTTTTTATTGATATCCTTGATATCTATACCATCAAATTTAATACTTCCTTTTTGGTTATCTAATAATCTAATCATTAAGTTTATTAGGGTTGATTTTCCACTTCCTGTTTTACCAACAATCGCAATACTTTCACCTTTATTAACTTTAAAAGTAATGTTGTTGAGTAACGGTTTATCATCGTCATCAAACTGGAATCCAACATGATCAAATTCTACTAGTCCTGTAATTTCAGGAGTATTATTTGAGTCGTTAGTGTATTCAGAATCTATTAACATTATTTCATCAAGACGATCTAATGCTACTGTTGTTTTTCCAAAATCTCCAACGATTCTACCAAGTTGTCTCATTGGCCAAACAATCATCCCAACGTAAGCTAAGAAGGCGATAAATTGACCTGAAGCTAATTGGCCGTTAACTGAGAAATAAATACCCAGGCTAAGAGTCAAACAATATTGAATGAAGATTATAAAGTCTGTTCCTCCCCAAAAGTAAGCCATCAATTTCAATAGTCTAAAGTCTTCTTTTAAATACATTTCAGATTTTTCATTAAATTTTTCAATCTCTACTTTTTCCTTAGCAAATGCTTTAACAACTCTTATTCCTGTTATACTTTCTTGAAGAGTTGTTGTCATTTTTGCTTCAGCTTCTTCAACTTTCTTGAATACTTTTTTTACCTTCAAAAAATAGATAAATGATGCAACGAAGATAACTGGTGTAATCAAGACAGTAATGTACGTCATTTGAATACTCATTCCAGCCATATGATAGATTGAGAATGCCATTAAAGACATCAATCTTAAAATTTCAATTAATTGTTCACCAACAAATGTTCGATATGTTTCAACATCAGTTGTACATCTTTGAATTAAGTCTCCAGTTTCAGCATGAGAATGATATGTAAATGATAAATCTTGAAGTTTTTTGTATAATTTATTTCTCATGTTATAAGCAATTCTTTCAGTATATAATGCGTTAATAAAGCGTCTTATAACCATAAGCAAGACTCTCATTAAAGCAAATAATACGTACGCAACTGCGATTAGTAATAATTGTTTTTCAATGGTATCAGCAGCAATTATATCCTGGATAAAAATAGGTAAGTTTGATTCTTCACCTAAAATTATGCTGTCGATAGTATGTTGAATAAATAGTGGTGTTAATGTTCTAAAATATTGTAATGAAATCAGGATTAAAGCAGCTACAAAATAGTAACGTTTATTTCCTTTCATCCATTTTAAAAATTGTCTAAGTCGTTTCATTTGTGTTTCCTCCGGGTATTTTACTATAAGTTCAGCAATTCATAGTAGCGTTTATCAATAATAAGTAGTTCTTCTTTTAATTCTTTTATTGATAAGTTTATGGCATTTATCTTTTTATAATCTGTGAAAACATCTTCTAAATAGCTTTCACTTTCTAATTGTGCGATTTTGTCTTCAATACTATGGATTTGCTTCTCTAGTTTTTTAATTTCTTTATCATTATTCATTTTTTTTGGTGCTATAGCTTTTTTGTTCTTTTTTCTTGCTATTTTCACATTAATCGATTCTTTAAATTCATCATAGGATCCATCAAATTCAATCATTGAATCTTCAGATAAATGGACGATTTTTGTTCCAATTTTGTTAATGAAATATCTGTCATGTGAAACAAATAAAATCGGCCCAGTAAACTCATTAAAGACATCTTCAATTATATCTTTTGTTTCGATATCTAAATGATTTGTTGGTTCATCTAAGATTAATAAATCAGGATTAGAAAGCATTAGTAATAATAGAACTAACCTTACCTTCTCTCCCCCACTTAATATACTAATTGATTTTAAGACATCATCATTAGTAAATAAGAATCTAGCTGCAACACTTCTAACATCTTTATGCGTATACATTGGATAATAATCATGTATTTCTTCAAAAACTGTTTTATTGTAACTAAGATTTTCTTGGTTTTGATCAAAATAGCCAATCTTATATTCTCTTAAGAAATCAATTTTTCCAGCTAGTGGTAATAGTTTCTTTTCAATAACTTTTAATAATGTTGTTTTACCAGTACCATTTGGTCCGATAATTGCTAGTTTATCATACCCACACATACTGAAATTAATATCATTCAATATTGGGAAATCGTATCCAATCGATAAATTTTTAGCTTCTAAAATCACATCTCTAGTCGCTCTTTTATTCTCAAAGGCCATCTTGACAAGTCTTGATGAGTTAGTCGGCTTTTCAAGTTTAACTATTCTATTAATTTTTTTAACTCTATCTTGCGCTATTGATGCACGTTTGGCATTATATCTAAAGCGGTCAACAAAACTTTGAAGATGAGCTATTTCCTTTTGTTGACGCGTATAGTTCTTCAAAAGCAACTCGTATCTCTTTACTTTTTCATCTAAATAGTTTTCGAATGAACCATAATATATATTACTTGTTTTGTGGTCAATTTCGATTATCTTTCTACACACTTTTGTGATAAAATATTTATCGTGTGTAACGATTAAAACAGCACCTTCATATTTATTTAGATAGTCTTCAAGCCATTCAATAATTGAAATATCTAAATGGTTTGTTGGTTCATCTAAAATTAATAGATCTGGGGCAATTAGTAACAATTTTGCAAAAGCTATTCTTGTTCTTTCGCCACCACTAAAAGTATCAATACTACGAGTATATTCTTCTTTATCAAATCCGAATTTACTTAGGATTAGATTAATCTTATAGTGATACTCGTATCCCCCATTAATTAAATAGATATTTTCTAGTGATGCATATTTATTTATCAGTTTTTCATTATGAGGATCTTCTTCTAGTTTTATAGTTAAATCTTTAATTTTATCTTCTAAATCTATTAAATTGCTGAATACATCATTCATTTCGGTTATTAGATCGTTTTGTTTATTTGATATTACATCTTGTGATAAATAACCAATTACTGCCTTTGAGTTTTTATGAATCTCTCCAGAATCAATTCTTAAATCTCCAAGTATCATTTTAAGTAATGTTGATTTCCCACTACCATTTTTTCCAATAATAGCAGTCTTATCTTTACTATTTATCTCAAAAGAGATGTTTTTAAATAAAACTTCTCCGTTAAATTCCTTTTGTAGTTTTGATACACTAAGTATGTTCATTTTCTTCACCTCTCGCATTAAAAAATGTCTATCATCAGCAGATGAAAGACATTAAACTAGCATATTATTAAATATATAATTTTTATATATATTTATTAGGCTATAATCTATTCATAAGTGATGGATTTGGCATGACAAAAAAACCTCTATCAGAACCATTATGTGCGAATTTAACATAAAATACGTTATTCATTACCATCACCTCTTTCTTTTTTTATTAGTTTATTTATTAACCTTTTTCAGTTTAGCATAGTTAAAAACTAATGTAAACACTAAAATTGATTTTTTTATTAAAAATTTGGCTAAATCTCGTTGTCAACTACTACTTCTTCTGGTGCAGTTAATAATTCTTCAGGATGAGTCATCAACCTTTTGGCTAATTTGATAGCATTAGCGAAGTAATATCCATCAACTATGCGCTCATCTACAGTGGTTTTAATATCAATTGCTTTTCTGATCTTGACATTATTTTCAAGATCAATTACTTGTTCTTTTGTTTTTGTTCCAAAAGCAATAAATAAGGTATTTGTTCCTAGATTAAATATATGATGATAAACTGATTTAATCCCCAGTGATCCTAAGTCTGTGATAAATATACTTGAATGAAATGGACTTAAATCAGTCAAAAATCTTGGTAATAATCCATGGTTATCTAAGAATCTTGCCATAAACATGAAGAAAGCAATTAAGAATCCTGGCATATATGTTATTAGTTTTGCAGCTTTGTCAGCGCTGTTTTCATTATTCACATTTTTATTTACTTCAATTTCATGATTAATTTTCTCTACAACATCATAAATAGTATCTGTAGGTTCAAAGATAATTTTGATTGTTGTTTCTTCGGTTTCTTCATTCAGTTCCTTTTTAATTACTAATGAAAATGATATTTCATTTCTGGCATAAGTTTTTCTACCTACTACAAAACGGTTTATCTTTGGCTTTTGAGAAATTGTTCTTACTAAACTAGCTATTACAATATGTAAAAATCCTAGTTTAATTCCTTCTTTTCTTAATTTACGAATGAACTTATCTGTATCTTCAAGATAAACTCGTTCTTTAAAAAAGACATGAGCATCATTTTTTTCTTTCATTATATAAGGAATTATACGGAAAAATGGATTAGCTTTTCTTAATCTATAACCATCTTTTCTATCTCCAAATCGTCTCTTCATAAAATCATCTCCAATTGTTATTATATAGCAAAACTAAAAAATAATAAAGAAAAAAAGGCTATTATTAGCCTTTTATATCTTTAACTAAATCGTGAAACTGTGTTGTATATAATTCATAGTAGAACCCCTCTTTATCAAGTAATTCACCATGTGTACCACTTTCAATTAACTCGCCATCGTGTATTACTAAAATCTTATGTGCATCTCTAATTGTTTGAAGACGGTGAGCTATTATAAAGCTTGTTCTTCCTTTCATCAATGTTCTCATACTCTCTTGAATTTTAAATTCTGTTCGTGTATCAACATTTGATGTTGCTTCATCAAGAATTAAAATATCAGGATTAGAAAGAATTGTACGAGCAATTGAGATTAACTGTCTTTCACCTTGGGAGAAGTTTTGTCCACCTTCATAGACTTCACTCTCGTATCCATCAGGCAACTTCATAATAAAATCATGAGCATTTGCCATTTGGGCAGCGACAATTACTTCTTCTTTTGTAGCACTTAAATCTCCATAAACAATGTTATCGTAAACAGTACCACTAAATAAATTAGTATCTTGAAGTACAACTCCAATTTTCTTTCTTAAATCATCCTTTTTATATTCCATAATGTTTTTATGATCGATTTCTATGCTACCTGAATTAATATCATAGAAACGATTTAACAGATTAATAATGGTTGTTTTACCACTACCAGTAGGTCCTACAATTGCGACTGCTTTTCCAGTTTCTGCTTTAAAAGAAATATTTTTTAGGACAATTTTATCCTTTACATATCCAAATGTTACATCATTAAATTCAACACAACCTTTGAATTCATCTACTGAAACAATTCCGTCATTTACATATTCATCTTCTTCATCAATTAAAGAAAATACTCTTTCAGCTCCTGCAATTCCTTGTTGAAGAGCGTTAAATAATTGCGCAATATTAGCAATTGGTCTGATAAATTGTCTAGCATAAGCAGTTATTGCAGAAATGTCACCAATCGTAATTGCTACTCTTCCGGTAATATATAGTAATCCTCCAATAGCTACAATTACTAAATAGATTAAGTTATTCATAAAGTTAATAACTGGCATAATTAATCCAGCATATACTTGAGCTTTAAACCCAGATTTCTTCAGTTCGGTATTTTTAATATCAAATTCCTTAATTATTTCAGGTTCTTGATTGTATAATTTTACGACTTTAAGTCCAGAAATACTTTCCTCAACAATACTGTTTAATGCTCCTAAATGTTTTTGTTGAGCAACAAAACCTTTTTTACTAGTTTTAGCAACTTTCATTGTGAATACAACCATTACTGGAACAAATAACAATACGACAATCGCTAATGCCCAGTTTAGAATAAACATCATAACAAGTGAACCTACTAATGTTATAACAGATGTTAATAGCTCTGTTACTACACTTGCTAAAGAGTTAGAAACTAAATCAACATCATTTGTGATTCTTGAAACAATATCCCCAGGTTGATTAGTATCATAGTAGTTAACAGGTAAGTTTTGAAGCTTATCAAAAGCATCTTTTCTAATCTTCTTAACTGTTTTTTGAGATATTATAACCATTACATATCGAGAAATAAATCTTACAGCACTGGTTAAAATGGCGATTCCTACTATATACAGCCCAATTATAAATGCTCCATTTAAATCAAAGTTTAAAATATAGTCATCTATTGCAATGGCAAATAACATTGGAATAAGGATTGCTAGAAAACTTGTTAATGTAACTGCTATAAAAACAACTATTAATCCAGTTTTATATCTTCCTAAATAACTCCAAATTCTAAGTATTGTTCCTTTAGAATCATTTGCTTTGCCACCCAAATACATACCTCTACCAGGGCCTCTTGTTCCTCTGGTTGTCGTTTTTGATAACATTTTAGAATAGTCCTTATTTGCTTCATTTCTTTTTTTAATTTGGTCTTTACTCAAAATTACTTCTGAGTGGTCAGTGTTAGCAAAAGGATCGACTTTTTTTGATTGCTTCTTTTGTTTCATCATTTCTTGTTGCATCTTATTTTTCTTAGTCATCAAGACCACCTCCATTCCCAACTTGAGATAGAGCTATTTCTTGATAAACCTTACTTGTTTTTAATAAATTAATATGTGAATCAAATCCATCTAAATGACCTTGATTATCTAAAACAATAATCTTATCCATATCTTTAATAGTTGATATTTTTTGACTAATAACTAAGGTTGTCATGTCTTTAGATAATTTATTTATTGCATCAATTATTTGTTCTTCACTCTTAGCATCTACTGCACTAGTAGAGTCATCTAGAATTAATATTTTAGGTTTCCTTATAAACGCTCTAGCAAGGGACAGTCTCTGTTTTTGTCCTCCAGAGAGATTACTGCCTTTTTGTTGAATTTCATGATTGTAAATATCATCGTAATCATTAATGAATTCATTTGCAGCGGCATTTTCTCCCGCCTCGACTAAATCATTATAACTAGCATCATTTTTACCTTGAACTATATTTGTTCCTATTGATCCACTAAAGATTGTAGCAGTTTGTGTAACAACACTAATCTGTGATCTTAATGTATCAATATGGATATCCTTTACATCGATTCCATTTACTTTTACTTCACCTTCGCAAACATCATATAACCTTGGAATCAAGTGAATTAGTGACGACTTTCCACTACCTGTAGATCCGATAACTCCAACAGTCTCTCCACTATTTATTTTAAAGTTAATATTATTTAGAACTCTATTTCCATCAGTTCCATATCCAAAACTAACATTATTGAATTCTATTTCACCTGTCAATTTTAAATTGCTTATTGCATCTATTTTTGAAGTTAGGTCAACTTTTTCATCGAAGATTTCTGTAATTCTTTTTGCACTAACTGCTGCTCTTGATATAAATATCATCATCATTGCAAACATCATTAATCCCATTAGTATTTGCATACTATAGTTGTTGAAAGCAATTAACACTCCAACTTGTGGTAGGTTGGTTGTAGCATTCATTAAACTTCCTTTATCAATAAAGTATGCACCTAAGAAAATAATACCAGCGATACTTGAATTAAAGATAAACATAATTATTGGATCAGCAAAGGCCATAACTTTATTTGCTGCTGTATTTGTAACTCTGAATGTTTCATTTGCAGTTTCAAATTTATTATTTTCATGTTTAGCAGAAACAAACGATTTTATTACTCTTGGTGCGTTTGCTGTTTCTAAAACTACTTTATTTATTCCATCAACTGTCTTCTGTACTTTAGTATATCTTGGAAATGCAACAATCATAATTACTATTATGGAAATAACTAAAATTGGCATTGAGTAAAAGAAGATATATGATAATTCTGTACTAGTTCCAAGGGAAAGAAATAGTCCCATTCCAATCATTAATGGAGCTCTTACAATAATTCTTAAAAGCATTTGGTAAAACTGTTGTATTCTTACTATATCATTGGTTGCTGAAGTAATTAATCTACTTGTTTTAAAGTTATCAATATTAATAAAAGATAATGACTGAATTTTCTTAAACAAATCAAGTCTTAAATCAGCACTAGCATACTGTGAAACATATTGAGAAGTATAGTTATTAACTAATCCAAAACCCAATCCCAATAATGCCACAACAAGCATTAGTAATGCTGTTGTCAATAATAAGTTTGTATCACTATTAGGTATTGCATTATCTATTATTCTAATCATTAAAAACGGAACAATAAATCCAACAGCTACCTGAATTAACATTGCAAGTAAAGAGACGGTAATATGTTTCCAATACTTGACAGTATATTTAAGCATTCTATTCAAATTACCCATACTACTTCACCTCTAACAGTCCATTTTTTAGTATATTAAGGAACCATCCAAACTCTTTGGATGCTTCTTCTTTTGATAAGTCTTCAACTACTGCACGATGAATTACATTTCGTTTCAATTCTTGAATCATTCGATACATTTTAATTAAATCATCCTCTTTTTTTAAGCGAATGCCTGATAAATCCATTTTATCTAAAATTCCTAGAATATAATCTCTTCTCATCTTCCTAAAAGTTGCTTGGTATTCTTCGTTTGAAGAAATACTTTTAAAGACATTCATCATGAAACGATGACGCATATCATTAATGAATCCATTATAATCATATTCAAATGATATTTGGGCAAATTCAAAAATATCATTTGTAGCATCACAAAATTTATTCCCAGCTTTATAAATATTATCAAATACATCATCAATAACATAGTAATAAAGATCATCAAGGTCATCAAAATATTGATAAAAACTTCCTCTTGGAATTGAAGCCTTTTTTATTATATTCGATACTCGTGATTTTCTTAATGGATTAGCGGTAAACTCAACTTTCGCTGCCTCGATTATTTTATTTCTTTTATCTTCATCTAAATTAAAAAACGTTTCTTTTGGCATACTAATACCTCCTTATGACACATCGTCATAATATAATAATATATGACAAACTGTCATATGTCAAATGAAACAAAATAAAAAATCTCCTTTTGAACAAGGAGATTTCTTACAAAACTAACTCTTTAGAAGGTAATGAAAAAATTTATACTTAATTATAGCAATTTGTTATGTAGATATTATGAAATATATATGTAAAAATTGTGAATGTCTTTTTCTTTAAGATAAAAACGTTTTCCGGTTGAGTATATCCTTATCTTTATAGATTCTATTTTGTTAAAATAAAGATGAGGTGATTATATGCAAACAAATAGAGTTGTTATTATTGGAACAGGATTTGTCGGAATGAGTTATGCTTATGCCCTTGTAAACCAAGGTACTGTTGAGGAATTGGTTCTAATTGATATAAATAAAGATAAGGCTGAGGGAGAGGCAATGGATTTAAATCATGGTCTTGCTTTTGGTCCAAGAAAAATGAATATTCATGCCGGAGATTATAATGATTGTAAAAATGCAGCTATTGTTGTTATAACTGCCGGAGTTAACCAAAAAGAAGGCGAAACACGAATACAATTACTAAATAGAAATGCGATAATAATTAAATCTGTTGTTAAAAGTATCATGGCTTCGGGATTTGATGGAATATTAATCGTTGCTTCAAACCCAGTTGATTTACTTGCTTATGTTGCTTGGAAAGAATCAGGTCTAGATGCTTCTCGAGTTATCGGAAGTGGTACCGCACTAGACACTGCAAGACTTAGATATGAAATATCAAGCTATATTAATATCGATCCTAGAAATATTCATGCTTATATTTTAGGTGAACATGGAGATAGTGAGTTTGTTTGTTGGTCTAATTCTAATGTTGGCGCTAAGCCAATGAAAGACGTTGTTAATACAATGAAAGAGATTAACTTTGAAGATTTAGATGATATCTATCTAAAAGTCCGAAACGCAGCTAATGAGATTATTAAAAGAAAGAGAGCAACATATTATGGAATTGGGATGGCACTAGTAAGAATTACCGCTGCTATTCTTAATAATGAAAACAGAATAATGCCTATTTCAGTGCTTAATAATAATGTCTATGACTGTGTCAACGATATTTATATCGGGTTACCGGCCGTTTTAAATAGAGATGGTGTACATCATATTGTTTGGCTTGAATTAAATGAAGAAGAAAAAGAAAAACTTAAAGTATCAGCTAATATTTTAAGAAATAGTTTAGATAATATTAATTATTAAAAAAAGGCTAAGATACGCAAGTATCATAGCCTTTTTATTATATCGTTTATTTTAGTTTTAAACTCTTTAACTCCAACAACTGGCAATGACATTAAAAGCCATGTTGGCATTAACACAATAAAAGCTGCGGGAATAATATAGAGATAAGGAATAGCTGTCTTTACTATTTCACCCTCAACTAATCTATCATATGTCATCCAAGGTACTATTATTAATGCATAACTATAAAGAGTTCCTTCATGTCCCCAAATACCCATGTAATTAATAAGTGAGTTTCTTAATCCTACTTCTACAAAGAAGCTAGTGAGTGCCATATTATATAATCCACCGATCATAATAAATACGAATACCCATCCTAAATTTTTTATATTTGGAATATGTAATTTCCAAGCTGCTAATAAGATTGGTACCATCATTAAAATTATATGAGCTAAGAAAAATCTGATTGTATTGTAGATGAAGATTGGGTCTCCCTCAATAGTATTAGGATATACAAGTGATAAGAAGGCAAATAGCGCACCTGAATAATACATTGTATCTTTTAATACCTTTTTCTTTGATAAAAAGAAAAAGGGATAGAGCATAGTTGAGAATCCACATAAATCAACAAAGAATAACTTATAAGTTGAAAATTCAGGGTCAAGCCAATAACGCGAAAAATGTACTACCCAAGCAACTAATGTTAGACTGAATAAAAACCAATATTTAAATTTTTGAGATTTATTATTGAGTCCGTAATATACAAAATAGATTACTATTGGTATAAATAAAAGCCATAAAAAATGATTGAAACTAAACACATCTAACATTCTTCTCACCTCAGTCTTATCTATTATATCATATATAGCCCTTCTGTAATAAATAAAAAAGCACTTGCATAAGTGCTTTTGTTATTCAAATGGATATTTAACTCCGATTATTTTTCTTACTTCGTCCATTACTGACATTACTTTTTGTGATTCATAGTAAGACATAATATCGTTTTCTGTTTTGCCATTATTAATTGTATTGATAAAACTATTTATTTGATACCCAAATCCTTCTTCAATAAAAGGAATATTAATTATATCATCATTAATTATTACCCTTGTACTTCTTGAAAAATGTTCCATTTTAATTATACCGTTTTCAAACTCAAAAACTCCTGGATTATTCATATCAGTATCCATACAACATATTAGTTTAGCTTTTAGATCATTCTCAAAATCAATTGAGATTCTGGTTTCTATATCTACACCTGTTTTATGAAGTCTTGCTTCGGCGTTAATCTTCTTTATTTTTTCTTTAGAAAGATACATTAGAAATGAAATAGGATAGACACCTAAATCTAGTAAACTACCCCCAGCTAATTTTGGATTAAGTAGTCTTCTATCTTCTGAATAGTTTTCCATAAGATCATATCCAAATTCTAAATACACATTTTTAAGTTTCCCAAATTTGTTTGATTCTACTACTTCTTTAACGATAATTGATGCAGGTAAAAATCTTGTCCACATTGCTTCCATTAAAAGAACATTGTTTTCTTTTGCTGACTCAATCATATCATTAAGTTGATTCAAATTAACTGAAATTGGTTTTTCACAAAGAACATGCTTTTTATGATTCATAAATAAAATACTTTGTTCCTTATGAAAGTTATGGGGAGTTGCAATGTAAACAGCATCAATCTCATTAGATTTAGCCATTTCTTCATAACTACCAAACGCAAATTCTAAGTTATGGGTTTCCCTAAATAGTTCTGCTTTTTCAAGACTTCTTGAAGCTATGGCCACACACTTAGCATCTTTACATTTACTTATATCCCGAGCAAATTGGTTCGCAATAGAACCTGCTCCTACGATTCCAAATTTAATCATTAGTAGTCAACGTTATCAAACTCTACAAAGATTTTTCTACCAGTATTTATTTTTCTAATCTCTTTCATATCTTCTTCATCTAAACTAAAGTCAAAGACGTCATAGTTAGAAATAATTCTGCTAGGTGTAACTGATTTAGGGATTACCACAATATTTCTCTCAACAAGCCATCTAATGGCGATTTGCGGAACTGTTTTATTATATTTTTCTGCTATTTTAAGCATTACTTCATTCTTGAGTAACTCTTTAATTCGAGAACTCATTAACGGAGCATAAGCTTCCAACTGTATATTATTTTCTAAACAATATTCATGTAAGAAATGATTTTGAAGTGTTACATGTGTTTCAACTTGATTAACCATTGGAGGTATCTCACAGTTATTTATGATATTCATTAAGTGATGAATATTATAGTTACTTACACCAATAGCTTTTGCTTTTCCACTTTTATAAATAGATTCTAAAGCACGATACGATTCTACTGCTTTTTTGTATCCTTTGAACCAGTGAATCAAATATAAATCAACATAATCTAATCCAAGTTTCTTAAGTGATACATCAAATGCTTTTAATGCTTGTTCATATCCTTGATCAGTATTCCATAGTTTTGTCGTTACAAAGATTTCTTCTCTTTTAACTCCTGAATCTTTTATTGCTTTACCAATGGCTTCTTCATTACGATAAATCATTGCAGTATCAATATGACGGTAACCATTCTTTAATGCAGTTAAAACTGCGTTATAAACATCTTCTGGAGCACTAAGCCAAGTTCCTAAACCAACAATTGGCATTTCTGTTCCATTATTCAATTTTACTTTTTTCAATCGTCTCACCTCTTCTATAATTATATCATCTCTGTTTTTTGAAAAAATTAAAATACATTATTTTTGACATTTTGGGCAATAATATGAAGACGTTGAGCCTGTTTTCATTTTCTTTATAGTTGTACCACAACGACATGACTCCCCTTCTTTATAGGCTACTTTATCCGCCTTAAATTCACCTTTATTATTATAAATATCTAGTTCATAATTAGCTCCACGTTTTGAAATAGAATTAATAAATTCTTCTTTTATGGTGACATATAAATTTCCAAGTTTTCTAGATGATAGATCAGGAATTTTCTTAGAAGGTTTAATCTTCGCATTATATAGAATGTCATGGATATAATAGTTGCCTATCCCAGCAATATTTTTCTGGTTTAATAAAAACGACTTTAAAGAACCTTTTCTATTAGTAAATAGTTTCTTGAATTCTTCTTTTGTAATATCATCACGAATTAGATCGATACCTAGTTTTTTTGTCATCTCATGTGTTTCTGTAGCTGATACAAAGTGAATATAGCCAAACCACCAAAAGCGAAAAGATAATAGATAATCATTGTTAAACTTAATGACTGCCTGATGTTTCTTTGTAGGAATATCTGCAGTATACAGTAAATCTCCTCCCATGCCTAGATTAATAAGTAAGCGGCTATTACTCTTAAATGTAATAATAATCCATTTCCCGTGTGAAGTAACTACTTTAATTTCTTGATTGAGGAGATTATTAGTAAAAGCATCAATTTTTGAATTGATACTTTTTTCTTGATGAATAATTACTTCTGAAACTTTCAATCCAACAAGTTCATTATTTAATTGTTCACTAATATTATAAATCTCAGGAAGTTCTGGCATAATTAATCCCTCCTAATATTGCTTGCTGCACTATATCCTGTTGATAAGGCTATTGTGATATTAAATCCACCAATTGGTCCATGAACATTCAGCGTTTCCCCAACAAAATATAATCCTCTATTTAGTTTTGATTCCATTGTCTTAGGATTGATTTCATTAGTTGAAATACCTCCGCCATTCACAAAAGCATTTTGAATGCTTTCTACATGATCAATTAACACACTAAACTTTAACAATTTATTTACAATCAGCTGTATATCTTGTTTGGAAATGCTAGCTACTAGTTTGTCTTCTCTAAATTTCATATTAAGTAATAAGTATTTAGCTAACCTCTTAATTGTTAATTTTTCTAATATGCGGATCAGTCTTTTATTTTGATTTTCTTTGCTTTCAAGCAAATGTATTATCTGTTCTTCTGAATAACTTGTAAGTCTAATTTTAAGCTCAACAGTACTTTTTTGCAGCTCAAAATAAATAAGTTCTGAAATATTTTGAATTAGTGGTCCACTAATTCCAAAGTGAGTGAAGATTAGTCCACCAGCGTAAATCTTTTTCTGATTATTTATACTAACTTCACAGTCAGTAATCGTAATACCTTGAAGAAATTCTTTATTTCTTTTAACAAAACTACTGTAGATGTGTGTTTCAGCTGGATAAAAAGGAACAATCTCATGATTAAACTCTTTTCCCCACCTAACTCCGTCTCCCGTACTACCTGTTTTAGGATAACTTTTTGATCCAGTTGCAATAATAACATTTTTAGAAAAATAGGAATGGTTATTTGTTTTCACATGATATCCTTCTTCTGTTTTCTCGATACTCTCTATCTTTGTATTAAGCATAATATTTTTATTACTAATAGTTTGTCTTAATGCATCAATAATATCTTGGCTCTTTGAACTCTTTGGAAAGTACTGATATTCTTTTTCAAGCGATAACAAGACACCCTTATTATTGAAAAATTCAAGTACATCTTTTGTTCCAAAATTACTCAATGAACTATATAAGAACCTTTTATTTTTTATTTTTAGTTGATCAATGAATTCAGCTACATTGTATTTATTCGTTACATTACATCTTGTTCCACCAGTAATTAATAGTTTTCTTCCGAGTGTGGCGTTTTTATCAAAGAGAATGTAGTTGAGATTGTTTCTTTCAAGGACGTTCGCAGCCATTAGGCCAGCTGGTCCGCTACCAATAATAAGACAATCAATCATACATGTTCTCAAATCCAACACTTCGACCCATTGTGTCAAAGATTATCTCTTTTCCTTTTGTAAATGTTAGTGTGGCCAAACTATTAATACTTTCAAATACCTTTAGATTCATAATCCCATTTTTATTTGGTCCAACTAGTTTTACTGGCTCAACTAGTTTAATCTTCATTACCAATTTGTATCTCCTTTTCCTAACGACTATTTCAACTTGAGAAATACTTCGACTTACTACTTTCATTCTTGAAAAATTATAAGTCGCAAAACGATACTCTTTTCCATTATGATTTAAGATTGTTACAAAACCTTTAACTTTCCATTTAAGAATCGGAACTATTCCATGTGAAAACGATAAAGAAACATCTTTATTAAAATGATTCCCTTGAATCCAGATCCATTTACTTGGAAACTTAGTCCCATACGTTTTTTCAAGGTATGTTTTTCCTTTAATATGTTTTAAAGTATTGTTTGTAGTTAACTCACCCTTGAAATATCCATCTATTATCACTACTTCTTGAAAGCATTCCAGAGGAAATTTAGCAAGATATGACATAGCACTATTATTTTGATAGTTTTTATTTAATAATTTTGAATTATTAAACAAAACACTCACTTCTAAATCTTCTGTCTTTAAATACATTGAATTAAGTGATAAGTAATTTTCTTTAATAAAAACGGTATCTTTAGAATAGTAAAAATCACTTATTTCAAAACGGTAATACTTATTTTCGTTTTTTACTCCATCAAAGACTTGAATAAAAGCATGAGGATCATGTTCGTCTTTTGTAATCGCAAAGATAAACGCAAAATTCACATTGTTATTTTCATCAGTTATTCTTTGATACCATCCTTCGAAGTAATTCTTTGACTTTAGATTTTGATATTTAAAAGTGTTCATTTTGTCACCTCTTAACTACTCAACCACTGATATAAGAATCCTTATAGACAACTTTTGTTTTAAATAATAAATCATGGATACTTCTTTTATCATTTCTCTTTGTTAGAAGGAAAAACGAAACAATGAAATATAATCCCACAGTTAAAAATCCAACTATTAATATAAAGAATGATCTTTTATGAATTGTAAAAAGCGTTACTTCATTGTTAGATTCATCAACTATTATTGTTTTAGAATTTAGTTTTCCTAATGTTATCCCTCGTTTAATAAACGAAGGGAATATATTCATCATATACCATACAGATAAAATAATAACAGCTTTAAATGCAGGGTGAATATAGAGAAATATAGTTATTAATATGCTTAAAAATACAACACCATAATCAATGCTGAAAGCATGAATTCTTTCATTAAACTGTACTGGAAGATTTCTTATTTCTTTCATATTGAAGCCTCCTAAACAGAATTATAAGTTATTTTTGTTGATATTGTAATTTGTATAAACTGAAGTAATGCTTTTTATTTGCAAGCAATTCTTGATGATTACCTTGTTCAATAATTTCACCTTTGCTTAAAACAACAATCTTATCAACATGTTGAATTGTTGATAGACGATGAGCAACGATTAACATTGTTCCAATTGTCATCATCTTTTGCAGAGATTCTTGAATCAATTGTTCTGTTTCGGTATCGATATTACTTGTAGCTTCATCTAGTATCATAACTTTCGGATTATGAACAATCGTCCTAGCAAACGATAATAATTGTCTTTGCCCTGTTGAGAAGTTATTTCCTCTTTCACGGACTATTTCATTATATTGATTATCTAGCTTTTCGATAAAGTGATTCGCATTAACATATTTACACGACTGAATCATTTCTTCATCACTAATATCTTCATTTCTAAGTTTTATATTTGATTCTATTGTACCACTAAACATGAATACATCCTGCATCATTCGGCCAATATGTGTTCTCAAACTATCTTTATTAATTTTCTTTATTTCGATTCCATCAATTAATATTTGACCTTTTTGAATGTCGTAATTTCTCGTAATCAAGGCTAATATAGTTGTTTTACCGGCCCCAGTTGCACCAACAAAAGCAACACTTTCTTTAGCTTCAACAACAAACGATACATCTTTTAAGATCCATTCTTCATCAATATAAGCAAACCAAACGTTTTTAAACTCAATTTTACCTAACATATTAGTTAACTCAACTGAGTCTTCACTATCGATAATCGTTGGTTTACTGTCTAAAATTCCAAATATTCTTTCACTTGAAGCAAAAGCTGATTGTAATATATTAAATTGCTCAGCAAGTTGTTGAATTGGTTCAAAGAATCTTCCTATATAATTTTGGAAAGTAATTAGGAATCCAATCGTAATAACTCCTTCAATAACACTTAAACCACCAACATAATAAATAATTAATGTAGCTGCCATATAGAGAAAATACATTGTTGGTCGATAAATACCATAAGTAAGAATTTGACGATAATATGATTTTTTAAGTTTCGTATTTCGAACATCAAATTCAGCAAATTTTGCTGCTTCTTGATTAAAGATTTGAATGATTTTCATTCCTGATAAATGTTCTGCTAAAAAGGCATTTACTTTTGATAGATTAGCTCGTACTTGTCTATAAGCTTTTCTTGAATATCTTCTAAAAATAAATGAGAATACAGCGATAAACGGCACTACTATTAGCACATATAATGTAAGTTGAACATTAAGTAACAGCATTGCAATTATAATCCCAACTACCATTAATAGACTTTTAAATACATTTACTATTACACTAGTATACATTTCATTTAAAGTATTAGTGTCATTTGTTACTCGTGTAACAAGTGACCCTGTAGGTATTCCATTTAGATAGTTGATATCTTGATACTCTAAATGTGTAAATATTTCTTCACGAATATTATATATAATACTTTGCCCAGTAATTTGAAGTATTATGGTTTGAGCATAATTCGCAACACTACCCAAAATAATTGATAATCCAAATATACTTAAGATTGTATATAGTTCTTGCAAATCAATATTATTCGAATTAATTACATCAATACTTCTCCCAATTAAATATGGTCCTGCTAAAGCAAACACTACAGTTAAAATCATTAAGATAAAAACACTAATAAATTGTGTAATAAACGGTTTTGCGTAAACTAATAATCTTTTAGTTATTTCACTGTCTTTCATTGTGAATTGTCTTTTATCATCGATTTCGTTTCTCATTTACGCCACCTCGATTTCTTCTTCGAGTCTTTGACGCTCTACCATATCTTTATAGAAGATACATCTAGCTAGTAATTCATCATGTGTTCCGACATCTATTACTTTTCCTTCATCAACAATAATAATCTTATCAGCATCCTTAATTGTGCTAATACGGTGAGCTATTATTAATGTCGTTTTACCTTTTCTAACTTTTTCTAGATTAGTTAGAATTGTTTCTTCTGTTTGGGTATCAACAGCTGAAATACTATCATCCATTATCAGGATAGAAGGATCTTTAATTAAAGCTCGAGCAATACTAACTCTTTGTCTCTGACCTCCACTAAGTGTTACTCCTCTTTCCCCAATAACTGTTTCATATCCATCTGAAAAATCAACGATATTATCATGGACATCACTTAATTTTGCTGCTTCTTGAATTTGTTGATAAACATCTACTCTTTTATGAAGTCCTAAAGAAATATTATTTGATATTGAATCCGAAAATAGGAATCCATCTTGTGGGACATAGCCAATAGAGCCTCTTACTTTTTTTAGCGGTAAACGCATAATATCAATACCATCAATAAAGATACTATTTTCTTCAACATTATATATTCTTAATAGTAGATCGACAATACTGGTTTTACCACTACCTGTTCTACCTAATACTCCGACTGTTTCTCCAACTTTAATTTTAAAGTTAATATTGTGTAGGGCATTTTCTGTTCCGTCAGGATATTTAAATGATAGATTTCTAAATTCTATCTCACCTTTTATTTTATCAACTTCGATAACATTATCATCAAATACATCGATTTCTTCATCAAGGATTCTTTCTATTCTTTCTAATGAAGCTTTTCCTCTACTTCTAATATTAATAATCATAGCAAGCGCCATCATAGGCCATATTAATGCTCCAAAAAGCATGATAAATTCCCATAATTCTCCTATTGTAAAGGGATCACTCGAGTTGGCAGTCGTCTTAACTAAATAACCACCGTATGTTAAAATAACAACAAAAATTATACTTATAATCATTCTAACAGTTACTTGGAAAATTGTTTGCATTTTAACATATTCAATATTCTTATCTTTTGCTCTTTTATTAATTTCAAGAAAACCTTTAATCTCTATTTTTTCTTTTACAAATGCTTTGACAACACTAATTCCTGATAAATTTTCATTAGTAAAATCACTTAAATCTTCAAAAGCTTTTTGGGCTTCTTTAAATTTCTTGCGCATTTTATTTCCAATATATGCGCCTAATAATGTAATAAATATCAGTGGTATACCTGAATACAACGTTAATCTTATATCTAATTGGAACATATGATAAAACGCAAGTCCACCAAGGAATACTGCATCTACAGCCATAATCATTCCTGGTCCTACTGCTCTTCTTACAGCTTCTAGGTCATTTGTAAAATAAGCCATTAATCCTCCGACTTTATTTTCTGAATAGAAGCGATTTGAAAGTTGTTCAGCATGACTAAACATTTCATTTCTTATTCCATAATCTACTCTTCTTGAAGCACCAAAAATAAATAGTCTCCAAAGAAATCTTCCGACAATGATTATTGCAACGTATATAGCAATTGTACTTATTATACTAATAATTCCAGCTTTATCGATTGTTCCATTAACTAGTCCATCAACTAAGTTTCCAGTTAACTGAGGAATCTCTAATTGAAAATAATCAACAAATAATAGAGCTGCAACACCTAATAAAAAAAGATGTGCATACTTAAGGTAATACTTATTTACTGTTTTTCCAAAAATCATAATTCTTCAACTCCAAACTTGTCAAATAATTCAACCATCTTGTCTATTTGTTTTTCATCTAATTTTTTCAGCATTTTTTCTACTGCTCTTTTACTTTCTAGCGCATTAGTTGTTGCTAATGTGATACCAATATCTGTTAAAGATATATAACTTACTCGCTTATCTGTTTCACTTTTTCTTCTCTTAACAATTTTAGCATCCAAAAACTTATGAATGAACTCATTCATAGTTGGTTTAGAAACATCAAAGTTACTCGCAAGTTGTGTTAATGTAACCTCTTTATTTGAGTGAATATTTTTTAAGTACTTAAATTGAGTACTTGTTATTCTTTCAAAACTAATTTCTTCATACACCTCTTTACATGACTGGTAGTACATTTTAAGAAACTTATTTAATGATTGTCTGATGATTTCTTTATTCATATAATTCACCTCGTAATAATAGTTAGGTCTTACCTAACTATTATATAGTTTTTACAAATTTTAGTCAACAAAAAAGGCTAGATAATTTCTAACCTTTCTTGTGTCTAGATAACTTGAGGTAATCTAATTAAGACACACAGCATTAAATAACTATTTTTCTTCTTTTCAGTAGGATGAATACTGAATATCCAAATATTGAAGAGTAGATTGCGATATTTCTCGGTAACAAGTCCTTACTAATATTTAGACCATCTGTATCAGCTACTTTAACTAAAAACTCTTTTTCAAAAACTTCTCCGTTTTCATTAGTAAATGATAAGCGATATATATAAGCTCCTGGAGTTTTTTCGTTTCCTTTATATTCATCAATAAGGGTAATAATAGTGTAGTTATCATTAGCTAATTCATTTGAATTAAGCAATAGCTTTAAAGCATCATTTTCATTGAATGTTGCACTTAGATTTACAGTAACGATATAATTATCAACATAAATAACAGGTGCAACATCATCAAACAAAGTAATATCTAGTTGATGTATATCTTCGTTATTATTTATGTCTATAATCCCAAATACAATTATGTAATTGCCTACTTCTGACACGCGATTTGAGTAATTATCACTAATTACGTAAATATTATCTGTTGTTAAAGCATCGACATTATCACTGACATTTAACATAGCTACAAAGTCACTAACTAATAGTGCATTATTATATGATCCACTATAGCTAACTGGACCACTTATAATTGGTGCAACATCATCAATTACATTGATAGTTAGAGTCTCACTTAAAACATTGTTTGATCCATCTTCCATTTCTATATTTATATTATATGTTCCTGGTACTAACTCGTTTAAGCTAAAATTATCTACTACAATCGTTGGATCAACTCCCGATAAGTCATAATAGTTATCAGTAAAACTAACACTATCTAGAACATCACTAAGATATAACGGACTAGACAAATATGAATTGTAAATATTATCACCAACCATTACTGGGTTAGTTATATCTACAACATTCACAGTAAAAGTCTTAGACGCAACGTTTAACGAATCATCCTCAACTGAGAATGATACTAAATATTCACCAAGAATACGCTTATTAGCTGTATAGTTATCTACAACAACATAATCATTTAAAATATTATCGTACTCATCAAGCATTGAGAAATTATTAGCGATAATCCCATCTATTATCGTTATTTCATCAACCGATATATCAACAATATCTGGTCCGATAATTACAGGAGCAATCTCATCTTTAACTAAAATAGTTAATGTGAAAAATGCTTCATTTCCAGATGAGTCAGAGACACTTAAAACAACATCGTAATCTCCTACAGTTTGTTCGTTTGTTGTATAAGCATCAGTTACAATAACAACTTGATTACTCAAATCTCCATCAATGTCATCAATT
>DAOVWR010000127.1 GCA_030636545.1 Mycoplasmatota bacterium | reverse complement strand
TAACGCATTAGAAAATGATTCAAAATTACATATCTTTGGTTTATTAAGTGATGGCGGAGTCCATTCGCATATTAAACATATTAAAACTTTAATAGATATGGCAAAAAATAAAGGTGTCAAAGAAACATACGTTCATGCCTTTCTAGATGGAAGAGACGTTCCACCTAAATCAGCAGTTACTTATATTGAAGAGTTAGAAAGTCATATGACAGTAATTAAATATGGTAAAATTGCTAGTGTTCATGGTCGATATTACGTAATGGATAGAGATAAAAACTGGGACCGTGTTCAACCCTCTTATGATATTATATGTAACGCTAAAGGAAAAAGTGCAAAAACAGCTGCAGAGGGAATCTTAGCTTCTTATAAAGATAATGTAGTTGATGAATTTGTCTTCCCATTTAATGTTGTTAAAGAAGGAATTGTAACTAATAAAGATAGTATTATCTTTGCTAACTTTAGACCAGACCGAGCTATTGAGATTGGTACTGCAATGTCTAACCCAACAAAGAGTGGATTAGACTACAGTAATGGTCCAACTGATATTACCTTTGTATGTACAATGTCTTATAGTCCGCTTGTATTAGGAGAAATTGCCTTTAAACTAATTAAACTTGATAATATGTTTGGTGATGTTGTAAGTGATGCAGGACTAAATCAATTACGTATTGCTGAAACTGAAAAATACGCTCATGTCACATTCTTCTTTGATGGGGGAATGGATAAAGAGATTAAAAATAGTGATCGAGCATTAATTGCATCTCCCAAAGTAGCAACTTATGACCTGCAACCTGAGATGAGTGCTTATAAAGTAACTGACAGGGTCTTAGCTGAAATTGAAAGTAATAAACATGATGTTATTATCTTAAACTTCGCAAACTGCGATATGGTTGGACACACTGGTGTAATACCAGCTGCTGTTAAGGCTGTTGAAGTGGTTGACGAATGCGTTGGCAAAGTAGTTGACGCTGTATTAGATAATGATGGAGTAGTTATTATCACAGCTGATCATGGAAATGCTGAAAAAATGATTGATGAAGAAGGAGAAGTATTTACTGCTCATACAATCAATAAGGTTCCAATTATTATTACAAAGAAAGATATAACAATCAGAGATGGTGGTGTACTCGCAGATATCGCACCGACTCTTCTTGAATTTTTAGGAGTAGAACAACCTACAGAAATGACTGCAAAAAGTTTAATAATTAAAAAAGAGGAATAATCCTCTTTTTTTAATCACTGAAAGTGTTTTCAGTAAGTGAATATTGTTTGTAAAATAAAGCGATTAGTTCTATAATATCTATGTATGAGAAAATTATAATTATTATATAAAAGGAGATGAATTTATTATGCCATACATTAGTGATGTATACGCAAGAGAAGTATTAGATTCACGTGGAAACCCAACTATTGAAGTTGAAGTTTACACTGACAGTGGATCATTTGGGAGAGCTATAGTGCCAAGTGGTGCATCAACTGGGGAACATGAAGCAGTTGAATTACGTGATGGAGTTAAATCAAGATATTTAGGTAAAGGTGTTGAAACTGCCGTTAATAACGTTAACGAAATTATCGCACCAGAAATCTTAGGTATGGATGTAACTCAACAAGTATTAATTGACAACTTAATGATCGAACTTGATGGAACTCCAAATAAAGCAAAATTAGGTGCTAATGCGATTTTAGGTGTTAGTATGGCTGTAGCTCGCGCTGCAACTGATTATGTTGGATTGCCTTTATACTTATATCTAGGTGGATTTAACGCAAAACAATTACCAACTCCAATGATGAATATCATCAATGGTGGATCTCACGGAGATAACAATGTTGATTTCCAAGAATTCATGATTATGCCTATTGGTGCTCCAACTTTTAAAGAAGCTTTAAGAATGGGTGCAGAAGTATTCCATAGTTTAAAGAAAGTTTTAAAAGGCAGAGGATATAACACATCAGTTGGTGATGAAGGTGGATTCGCACCTAATCTAAAGAGTAACGAAGAAGCTTTAGAAGTTATTATGGAAGCTATTAAAGGAGCTAATTATGTTCCTGGTAAAGACATAATGTTAGCAATGGATGTTGCTAGTAGTGAATTCTATAATAAAGAAAAAGGTGTTTACGTATTAGAGGGTGAAGGCGGAAAAGAATTAACATCTGATGAGTTAACTGCTTTCTACGTTAAATTAGTTGAAAAATATCCAATTATCTCAATCGAAGATGGACATGATGAAAATGATTGGGCTGGATGGAAAGTAATGAATGCGAAACTTGGCAAGAAAATTCAAATCGTTGGTGATGATTTAGTCGTTACAAACACTGAAAGATTAGCAAGTGGAACTGAAGAAGGTAGTGCAAACTCAATCTTAATTAAAAAAAACCAAATCGCGACTCTAACTAAAACATTCCAC
>DAOVWR010000122.1 GCA_030636545.1 Mycoplasmatota bacterium | reverse complement strand
GATATATCGCTCCAGCAAAGACTGTTCTTTCACTATTGTCAAACGGCATAACATGTTTGATAGCTTCTAATATTTTACCATCTTCATCAGTAACGATGATATTAGAATGTCTTCCCATTACTTCAATAATGAACTTCTTAATAACTAAGTCACCTAGTTCATTACGAGTTTGCACAAGAAAAACAATCACACGATCATTTGTGATTTGGTAAATATCTTTAATGATTCCACTCTCTAAATGTTTTCTTAAAAACATACAAAACATTGGAGGAGTATCAGGTTTTTCATAAACCATAGTAGTTAAATGAACTCTTGAATAACTAGGAGAATTACTTACTAATAACTGCTTTTTACCAGTCTTTGTGTTAATCACAAACAGTAAATCATATTTAGATAACTGGTAAATTTTATTAATTCTTCCTGTATTAAGTGATTCATATAACTCTTTAGTAATCTTTTTTACAATATTTCCATCAAAACTCATAGTTATCACCGAAATTATTATAACACAGTAAAAAAAATAAAAAAAATCTTTTCAAAGACTTACATTTTTATATTATAAATGTTATGATATAAGATAAATAATATATATAGTCTATTTATAAAGGAGGGACATTGTAAATGAAACTCAACGAACGTGGGTTATTGGTAATTATAAGTGGTCCTTCTGGTGTCGGAAAAGGAACCGTTAGAAAAGCTTTATTCGAAATGGAAGGTCATGATTTAGTTTATTCAATTTCAATGACAACAAGACCACAAAGAGAAGGCGAAGTTGACGGTGTCGATTACTTTTTTGTCACAGTAGAAGAATTTGAAAAACGAATCAATGAAGGCAAATTTTTAGAGTACGCAAAATTTGTTGGACATTATTATGGAACACCAAAAGATAAAATTGATGAACAACTAGCTAAAGGAAAAGAAGTTGTTTTAGAGATTGAAGTTCAAGGTGCAAATCAAGTAAGAGAAAAAGCAAAAGATGGAGTATTTATATTTATTGCTCCACCGAGTAGAAATGCTTTATATCGTCGTTTATTAAGAAGAGGTACTGATAGTAAAACTTCGATTAAAAACAGAATGGATAAAGCAAATAGAGAATTTCCATTAGCTCATAAATACGACTATATCGTAGTGAATGATGAAGTAAGAAACGCAGCGGATAGAATCATGGCGATTATCCGTGCTGAACATGCGAAAACAAGAAGATCAATATATAAATATAAAGAAATGTTGGAGGTTGAATAATTATGAGAAACAAAGAAGGACTACGTTATCCATCGATAGATAACTTACTAACAAAAATCGATTCAAAATATAAATTAGCTTATGCATCAGCAAAAAGAGCTAAAAAAATTAAAGAAGACGATTATACAGCGATTGACCCAATATGTAGTAAACCAGTAGGTATTGCACTAGAGGAAATACTAGCGGGAAAAGTACAAATTGACTTTGAAGAAAATAAGTAGAATTCATTCTACTTTTTTTTATTTAATCGTAAAAATGACAACAATATATGATATAATTATTTGTAGAAATTAGATTATGGAGAAGACATGATGAACGACAAATTATTGAAACTATTAGAACTGTTAGATTTAGTTAGCGAAAGCAAAATTTTTAACGGAAAATTACATGGAATCACAGTTAATAAAGCCGACAATAGTTGGTTTTTTGATATTGAATTTAAAAAAGTGTTAGAAATTGAAGACTTTTTAACTTTTGTTGAAAGATTAGAAAATCTTCCCGAAAAACTAGAATATATAAGTAAAACAGACTATAAGATTAAGTATTCTAAAAATAATAATGAGGCATTATCTGAATATTACGATTATGTCTTAAGAAAACTAACAGAGAAAAAACCAAGATTCAGTTCAATCTTGGATTTTGAAATAGAACAAAGAGGCAATAAAATCGAAGTGATTTGTCCAAAAGACGGAACTTTCGTAACTGATATGCTTTCTGATATTAAAAAAGAGTTGTTAAAAAACGGCTTTGACACAGTTCTTGCGATGAAAATAAGTAATGACAAACCACTAATTCGTGACCGTATGATTAAACACGATCAAGAGTTTATTAATGTTGTTAATCAAAATGCTGAGATTTCTGTTGAAGAAAATATTTTCTTAGGTTACACTGAACAAAAAATTAGAAAGATTAAAAATAAGATATCTGATATTCCAGTATCAGAAAATGCATTATTTGAATATAAGTCAGTTGAAGAAAAAGCTTTCTTTACCTTTGAAGGTGAAGTAATCAGTGTTGATTACCGTAAAATGGGAAGTAAAACAAACCTCTTCACATTCATCGTGAGTGACTCTGAAGATAGTGTTTATGTTAAGAAGTTTGTTAGAGAAGATTCAGAAATAGATTTTCTTAATCAAACTAAACCAGGGATGGGAATGAAAGTTGCTGGGCACGCTGTATTTGATACATATAGTGGCGAAGTATCAATTACCGCAACTATCATTCAAAGAACTCAATTTGTTAATATAAAAGATCATCGTAAAGACTTAGAAAAAGAAAAAAGAGTAGAACTCCATCTTCATTCTAAAATGTCAACATTAGACGCTATTACAACAATTAAAGATTATGTAGATACTGCTAAAAAGTGGGGACATACTGCTATTGCTTTAACTGATCATGGAAATGTTCAAGCTTTTCCTGAATTTTATAAAGCTACTAAAGACCAG
>DAOVWR010000134.1 GCA_030636545.1 Mycoplasmatota bacterium | reverse complement strand
TAAGTTTAAGTTCGGAAGTTCTGGAAATCACTATATCAATTTCGTTACCTTGACTATCCTCCCCTTTAACAGTTTTTAAATCTTCAATTTCAGCTTTACCATCAAACTTAACTATAAGCTTATTTTCTTCTGAAATATTTCCTGCAATACCACCAACGTGGAACGTACGAAGTGTTAATTGTGTTCCAGGTTCGCCAATAGATTGTGCAGCAACTACACCAACAGCTTCACCCCGTTGAACCATTTTACCAGTTGCTAAATTACGGCCATAGCACAGACTACAAATTCCTTTTTTTGCTTCACATGTAAGAGCAGAACGTACCTCAACAGAATCTACTGGAGAATCTTCAATTTTTTTAGCTATATCATCATCAATATGTCCACTCGCTTCTACTAACAACTCTTCTGTTAACGGATTATAAACATCATATAATGAAGTACGGCCAACTATTCTTTCTTCTAAAGTTTCTACAACTTCTTCATTCTTCTTTAATGGCACAACTGTAACACCTCTTAATGTACCACAGTCTTCTATGTTAACGATAACGTCTTGAGATACATCTACTAAACGACGTGTTAAATAACCGGCATCGGCTGTTTTAAGGGCAGTATCGGCAAGTCCTTTACGTGCACCGTGAGTAGAAATAAAGTATTCTAAAATTGAAAGTCCTTCTTTAAAATTAGAAAGAATAGGGTTTTCAATAATTTCTCCACCTCCTGTGCTGGATTTTTTAGGTTTTGCCATTAAACCACGCATACCTGTAAGCTGACGAATCTGTTCTTTAGATCCACGAGCTCCAGAATCAAGCATCATATATACCGAGTTAAATCCTTGTTGATCTTCGCGAATACGCTTCATAGACAACTCAGTTAATTCAGCATTTGTTGAGGTCCATATATCAATAACTTGATTGTAACGTTCATTATTTGTTATAAGACCCATGTTATAGTTTGCCTTAATACTATCTACTTGCTTGTTTGCTGAAGCAATCATATCATGTTTTTCTGGCGGTATAATAATATCTCCCAAACTAAATGATAAACCTCCTTGAAATGCAAATTTATATCCTAATGTTTTAATTTCATCAAGAAAAACTGCTGTTTCCGGGACACTTGTAACTTTTAAGATTTTACCAATAATATCTCTTAGAGATTTTTTAGTTAAAACTTCATTAATGTATCCGGCAATTTCTGGAACTTCTTCATTAAATATAACTCTCCCAACTGTAGTTTCTATAAGCTGATTAACTAATTCTCCATTATCATTATAATCTTTAGTTCTAACTTTTATAGCTGCATTTAAATCTACTTTCTTTTCATTATATGCTATTGTTACCTCTTCTGGAGAGTAAAACGTCAGGCCCTCACCAATAACTTTTGCTTCAGGTGTAGATTTACGCAGTTTGGTCATATAATACAATCCGAGAACCATATCTTGAGAAGGTACGGTTACTGGAGATCCATTTGCAGGATTTAAAATATTATGAGATGCTAACATTAATAATTGCGCCTCAAGAATAGCTTCTGGCCCTAAAGGCAAATGCACAGCCATTTGATCGCCATCAAAATCGGCATTAAATGCAGTACATACTAATGGATGTAATTGTATTGCTTTACCTTCAATAAGTTTTGGTTGAAATGCTTGGATACCTAATCTATGTAAAGTAGGCGCACGATTTAAAAGTACTGGATGTCCTTTTAATACGTTTTCCAGGATATCCCAAACAACCGGTTCTTTTCTATCTATAATTTTCTTTGCAGATTTTACAGTTTTTACAATACCTCTTTCAATTAATTTTCTAATTACAAAAGGCTTGTAAAGTTCGGCTGCCATATTTTTTGGTATACCACACTCAAACAATTTTAATTCTGGTCCAACAACAATTACAGAACGTGCAGAATAATCCACACGCTTACCAAGTAAGTTTTGACGAAAACGTCCTTGCTTACCTTTAAGTGAATCTGATAATGATTTAAGTGGTCTGTTAGAATCGGTTTTTACAGCTGATGATTTACGTGTATTATCGAATAATGAATCTACAGATTCTTGCAACATACGTTTTTCATTACGTAAGATTACTTCTGGAGCTTTAATCTCTACAAGTCTCTTAAGACGATTGTTACGTATAATTACACGTCTATATAAATCGTTCAAATCGGAAGTTGC
>DAOVWR010000006.1 GCA_030636545.1 Mycoplasmatota bacterium | reverse complement strand
GGTGGGAAGGTAGATCAAAAAGTACCTAGTGAATTATTTCATCAATATATAAATATTGAAGATGATTTTGTAACTGATTTATTTACTCTTCCAACTCCGCTTGGAAGAACATTTGTTCAAGAAGAAACAATTGAAGACAAAAGCCTTTATGTTTTAGATTATGAACGCGCAACAAACGTAATTAAAACAGCGAGTCATATTGGTGTAGGAACTTGTTATTGCCGACATAAAAAAGAACATATTGGTGAGGCATGCGATGCTCCTATGGAAATTTGTATGACTTTTAATAATACAGCTGCTTCCTTAATTAAATATGGATATGCTAAAAAAATTACAGAAGATGAGTGTCTTGATTTATTAGATTTAGCTAAAGAACATAATTTAGTTCAGTTTGGTGAGAATGTTCAAAATCAAGTAGCGTTTATTTGCAACTGTTGTAGTTGTTGTTGCGAAGCTTTAATTGGGGCAAGAAAAGTTGGAGTGTCCCAAGCAATAAATTCATCAAATTATATTGCCCATATAATTGATGAACTATGTACAGGTTGCGGAAAATGTGTTAATGTATGTCCGGTAGAAGCACTATCTTTAGTATCTAGCCATAGCACAAACAAGAATAAAAGAATTGCTAAACTATTAGAAGAAAACTGTATTGGTTGTGGTGTCTGCGTAAGAGTATGTAAACCTGATGCTATTGAAATGAATGAAAGAGAAGTAAAAGTATTTACTCCTGTAGATTTAACACACAGAGTAGTATTAGAAGCAATTGAAAGAGGTAAATTACAACATCTTATTTTTGATAATCAAGCACACTTTAATCATCGTGTTCTTGCTTCTATATTAGGTGTAATATTAAAGTTACCAGTTATTAAACAAGTCATGGCAAGCGAACAAGTAAAATCAAAATATTTAACAAGATTGATTGAAAGAAATATAGAGAAAAAGAAGTTAGAACATAAAGAATAGATTTTCTATTTTAGTAAGGAGTTACTATGGAACAATATGAATTAATTGCAACTACAACCTTCGGAATCGAAGGTGTTGTTAAAAGAGAATTAGTAAATTTAGGATTTAAGATTATCAAGACAGAGAACGGAAAAGTCACTTTTTCAAGTGATGCCTCAGGTATCGCAAAAGCCAATCTTTGGCTTAGAACTGCTGACAGGGTTTTGTTGAAAATTGGCGAGTTTAAAGCTTATACTTTTGATGAATTATTTGATAAAACTAATCAGCTTGATTGGTCTGCATTTATTCCAAAAGATGGTAAATTTGTTGTTAATGGGAAGAGTGTTAAATCAAAACTTTATAGTATTTCAGATTGCCAAGCTATTGTTAAAAAATCGATCGCTGAAAATCTCAAAAAGAAATATAAAGTATCTTGGCTAGAAGAGACAGGTGCAGATTATAATGTGCTAGTATCTATATTAAAAGATACTGTAACATTGACAATTGATACCTCTGGTATTGGACTACATAAAAGAGGATACCGTGTAAAAGGAGTCGCTGCTCCACTAAAAGAGACTTTAGGAGCAACATTAGTTTTACTTAGTTACTGGAATAAAGAGAGAGTTCTATATGATGTCTTTTGTGGTTCCGGAACGATAGCGATTGAAGCTGCAATGATTGGACGAAATATCGCTCCTGGATTGAATCGAGATTTTGCATCAAAACATTGGCCATTAATAAAGGAATCAATTTGGAAAGAAGAGACAAAAAAAGCATATCTCGCAATTGATCATGATATCGAACTAAATATTTATGCATCTGATATTGATGAATTTAATATTCTCGGTGCTATTGAAAATGCTGAAGAAGCAGGAGTAGATGATTGTATAATATTCACTAAAAAAGATTTTAGAGATGTTGACTACAAGGATGATTATTCTGTAATTATTTCTAATCCACCATATGGTGAGAGACTATCTAAAGGCAATAACATTGGAAAACTCTACAAAGATATGGGAATTATATTTAACAAGTTAGATACCTGGTCTAAATATATTCTGACAGCATTCGAAGGATTTGAAGATGTTTATAAGAAAAAAGCTGATAGACAAAGAAAACTATATAATGGCCGAATTGAGACAAGATATTTTCAGTATTATGGACCTAGACCACCACTAAAATAGTAGAAATTAGTAAAAGGAAGTGGAATGTTATGTATATGATTTCTGAAAGTGATGCTGTTTGTAAAGAATACAGTAAAATGGTGAAAAACAGAAGTAATAAATTAGTAAAAAAATGGATCTATTTTTTGCTTGGATTTATTGTTATTTTGATTATCTTACCAATAATTCCAAACTTTTTGGATAATGAAACTATTAGAATAGTATACATTATTTATGGAAGTTTAATTCTTATGGGATTAATCATTGGTATATTAGTTAGCACATTCTCAATTAGTGATAAACCTGCCTTTAACTATCTCTATATGGAAGTCTATCATAAACTTAATCAAGAAAGAGGAACGTTTTATAAATATGTTCCCTATGAAAAAGAGAAGTTTGAATTTAATACTAGAGGTGGAATATTTACGAGATATTGTCGCTGTGAAGTAAAAAAACATGTTTTAGGGACATCACCAAACGGAAATGGTTTTGACATATTCGATGTAACTTTGGTAACTGGAAGTGGCAAAAATAGACACGTTCATTTCACTGGAATATATTATGTTGTTAAGCATAGCAGTTCAAGCATATTTCAAATTAGATCTCACTCTAGACCACATCTAAAAGGAGTGAAATATGTCAAAAATAATGATATTCAAGAATTCAAAGTTTTTCTTGAAGAAGGTCAAAATGTTTCGAATATACAATACAAATATATTGAGACGATAGAAAGATTAAAACGAAACTTAGAAGCAAAAAAAATCTATTTAAGTATTACAAATGATGAACTACATTTTGCATATATTCCTAAAGTTCACATTCGAAAACAATATGAGTTAAATATTAATAAATTAAATCAGATATATACACAGTTTCTAGAAGAATTAAGAGTGGTTGATGAACTTTTAGAAACAAGTGAATTTTAGAGGAGGATGAATACTTATGGAAATTAAAAGATTTGAAGGAACAGGGAGAATGAGCCGTGTAGTTGAACATAATAATACAATATATTTATGTGGACAAACTGCTAAGTTAGATGGAGATACAATGAAGCTACAAACATTGGGTGTCTTAAAAAAGATTGATGATTTATTAGAAAAATATGGATCATCAAGAGAACATATTTTATCAGTTACAATCTATCTTAAAGATATGTCTATGTTCCAAGAAATGAACGAAGTATGGGATAGTTGGGTAATTGATGGATTTGAACCTGCCAGAGCTACAGTAGAAGCATCAATGGCAAGAAAAGAAATATTAGTTGAGATGTCTGTAATTGCTGCAAAAATATAATAATTTAAAGGGATGATTTATATGGACGTAATTAATAAAGCATTAAACAATAAACTACTAAAACATCTAATAGGAGCCACAGTTATTTATGTTTTTATTTCAGTAATAGTTACCTTTATCACAGGTAACTTTTTAAATCTCATGCTTGGATGGAATATCATGCTAGCCTTTATCCCAGCCTTTTTGGCATTTGCATTTAAGATAAAAACTAAAGAAGAAAATGAGGAGCCGTCACATAAAATATTATTAGTAATTATCTTCTTAATCTGGCTATTGTTCTTTCCAAATTCATATTATGTAATAACAGATTTTATTCATCTTGGTGGAGAAAGATTTTACTATTCAACCGGGATGTATACAGGATGGATTTATACTGAGAATTTTACTGGGTACTTAACACTGACACATATTTTCTTAGGAGCATATATTGCTGTCTTTATGGCAAGTTATTCCTTAAAAATTATGCATAAATATTTTATAGATAGATATGATGATGTAATTGCTCTTATAGTAGTTTTAACTATATTCCTATTATCAAGTATTGGGATTTACATTGGTAGATTTTTAAGATTACAGTCATGGGATATCTTTAGGCCTTTCGCAATTATTAGTGAATTATTTCAAAGTTTAAATAAGTTTACATTTGAGTTTATATTGATATTCTTTTTGATTCAAATACTAATCTATTTCTTCATAAAACCATTTATTAAAATATCAGAATAGTAATTACTTTAGCAAATGAATATGGATATATCTAGGTAATTAGATATATCCGTTTTTATTTTACATTCGCACTTCATAGGAAATCCCTTTTTTGTATGATATAATTGGATATAAGAAACATCTTTTTTAATATTTTCAGAAATTTATTTTGACAGGAGGATTCGTATGAATGTAATAGAATTTAAGAATTTAACTAAGTATTATGGAAGTGTTAAAGGTTGTGAAAATGTAAATATTAGTATTAAAAAAGGAGAAATATTTGGCTTTATTGGTCCGAATGGTGCTGGGAAAAGTACAGCGATTAGAACTTTGCTTTCGCTTATTTATCCTACTAGCGGAGAGGTAACCATCTTCGATAAAGATGCGATTGAATTTGGACATGAGCTTAGAAAAGATATCGGATATTTACCTTCTGAGATTTTTTATTATGATAAAATGAAAGTTCTTGACTTGCTTAATTATTCAGCAAGTTTTTATGATCATGATTGCACAGACAAAATTCAGGAATTAGCAGGAATTATGGAACTAGATTTAGATCGTAAAATTCAAGATTTATCATATGGTAATAAAAAGAAAGTGGGAATCGTTCAAGGCTTACTTCATTCACCTAAACTAATTATCTTGGATGAACCTACAAGTGGGTTAGATCCTTTAATGCAACAAAAGTTCTTTAATTTAATTTCAGAAGAAAATAAAAAAGGAGCAACAGTATTCTTTAGTTCCCATATTTTAAGTGAAGTTCAGCAACTATGTGATAGAGTTGCGATTATTAAAGAAGGAGAAATTGTTAAAATCCAAGACGTTAAAGAATTAAAAACTGATAATTATAAGAAATTTAAGATCACTGGTAATAACTTAAATCATGGAAGATTTGGTATTAAAGGAATAACAAATCTTATCGAAGCAGAGAGTGAAGTATCTTTTTTCTTTAAAGGAAATATTAATAATATTGTTAGTATTTTAAGTACTTTAGAATTAACAGATGTAATTATTGAAGAACCTACATTAGAAGAAATCTTTATGCATTACTACGAGTAGGTGATGAATAATGAATATATTCTTGTTTGAATTAAAAAATTATAGAAAATCTATCATTATTTGGAGTTTAGCAATTGGCTTTTGGATATTATTTTATATGGCATTCTTCCCAATGATTTCTTCGAATAGTGAGACGTATGATCTAATTATGCAAGATTTCCCTCCAGAGTTCTTAGCAATGTTTGGAATGAATAGTGATTTACCTATGAGCTCAGTATTGGGATATTTTGGACTAACATTTTCAATGGCACAGATACCTATAGCTATTCAAGCTGCGAATTATGGTTTCCATACTTTAAGCGTTGAAGAGCGAGAATTAACTGCTGATTTTTTATTAAGTAAGCCGGTTAAAAGAAGTAAAATTATTATTTCTAAATTTTTTGCTGCTTTATTAAGTTTATCAATTGTAAATATATTTGTCTGGATATCAAGTATTGCTTCAATATATTTGTTTAGTGATGCTAAACCATTTGATTTAAATCATGTATTAGTATTATTATCGACAGTAACATTATTTCAATTATTTTTCTTGAGTATTGGAATGGCTATATCAGTTTCAGTTAAGAAAATCAGGAGTGTCCTAAGTTATTCAATGGCAATGGGATTTGGTCTCTATATAATGAATTCATTTAAATCATTATTTAGTTCAGATGTTTTTGGAATTATATCGCCATATTCACACTTTAATCCTACATATATATTGATTGAAGGACATTATCATATTACATTTACTATTATTAGTGTTTTAATGATAATAGTTGCACTAGTAATGAGTTATTTCTTGTATTTACGAAGAAATATTCCTTCATTATAGGAGGCTAATAATGAATATAATAAAAAGAGAATTAAAGGCTAACTTGAAGACCTTTATTATTTGGATTTTAGTATTAACATTACTGCTTTTTGCGGCGAGCACTGAATTTGGAGCTTTCCAAGATAATCCTGCATTTTTAGATAGTTTTGAAGGAATGGAAGGTATGGAAGCAATGTTTGATGCAATTGGAGGCTCATTTGCAAATATGTCTACACCTGAGGGATTCCTGAGTTTAATGTCAATCTATTTATATCTTCCATTGTCTATTTATGGAGCTTTACTAGGAAGTTCAATAATTTCTAAAGAAGAACGAGATAGAACAGCTGAATATCTGTTTACTCTGCCAATTAAAAGAAATCAGGTTTTATTAAGAAAAATTATTGTTGCTATAACATATCAAATACTATTTGTTGTCTATATTCTTTTAGCTTCAATACTAGTGTTTTCACGATATGGAATAGATAGTAATTTTTACAATTTTATGTTGTATATGTTTGTCGCATTATCATTTACTTCATTAATCTTTTTAACAATGGGAATGATGTTTTCTTCAGTTTTAAGACAATATAAGAAATCTGGAGCAATTACTTTAGGTATCTTAATTACTACATATATGTTAAGCATGCTAATAAGATTGGTGGAAGAATTAGAGTTTCTAAATTATGTAGTTCCTTTCCAATACTTTGAAGTAACCGATATGTTGAATGGAGATATCAAATGGATCTTTGTAGTGATATCAATTATAATTATTAGTTCTTGTATATCTGCCGTATTTTATTTCTACAAGAGAAGAGATCTCTATATTTAATATTAATTAAATCCTAAAACTAACAACTTTTGTTGTTAGTTTTTTATATATAGTTTTAAAATGTCATAAAGATGTCATATGTGTGTCAAATATTTGTCACATCCTCTAGATATAATTGAGTTAATAAACTATAGGAGGAAAAATTATGAAAAAAATTATTTTAGGTATTGTAGTATTAACTGTTGTATTTTTATCAGGATGTTCAGCTGATGCGGAGCATAGTTATGTGCTGAATGAGGAGAGTTATAAAATGACTCAAGATGTAGGGACAAGCGACACTGTTGAGCAAACACCAGTTAATAATGATTCATCAGGAGGAGAAATCTCTGATTTCTCTGATAATCCAGTTTTAGCTAATCGTAAAATTATTTATATCGCTAATTTACGAGTATTAGCTGATGATCCAAATGCTGTATATGATTTAATTATAAATAAATTAGTAATATATGATGCATATATCGAGGAAGAAGTGATTACTGAAACAAGATATGAAATAACGATTAGAGTCTTATCAGCAAATATGATGGATTTCATTAATGATATTAAGGATAATGGAGAACTTGTTAGTTATTCGAAAACATCACAAGATATTACTAATGCATATTCAACTTTTGAAGCAAGAAAATTAGCTCTTGAAACACAACATGTTAGAATATTAGAATTAATTGAAATAGCTATAGATTTAGATGATATCTTAACACTAGAAGCAGAAAGAATTGATATTGAATCAGAATTAAATGAGATAGGACTTAAACTTACAAATTATGATTCACTAGTTGATTATTCAACAATCAATTTAGTAATGGTAAAAACAGAAAATGTTATTGAATTATTACCAAGATCTGACAAACCATATCTTCAAGTAGAAGACTATGATACATCTTCAATTTCAGTTAAAGTGTTTAATAGAAGCGAGAATACAGCATCTATCACTTTAGTTGTTAAGGAAAACGGTGTCTTAGTTGAATCATTTGAACAAGATGCTTATGGTATTAGTTATTTGGAATTTGAATTAACTAACTTAGATGCTGATACTAGTTATACATTTGAAATTTATTCACAAGAAGATGATCATTCAGTATCGCTGAGTAATCTATCAACAATTACAACAAACAAAACATATTTTATTAAAGTCGCAGATGTATTCGTCATTTCTTATAATACTTTAGTTTCAGTTGGAAGTTTCTTAGGACTAGCTGTAACTGCATTAGCACCTTTCGCAGTAGTTGGAAGTGTGTTATACTTTCCTAGTAGAGTTGTTTATCTTAAAAAGATTAAACCCAACATGAGAGTTAGAAAACAAAATAGAGATAGTGACACAAAAGAATAACTTTCTAAGAAAGGAGACAAAATGATTGAATCACGATGTGGAATATATTGTTCTGAATGTGAATATCAAAAATCAATGGGGTGTAAAGGATGTATGAATATTGAAAATCCTTTTTGGGGAAAATGTAAGGTTAAAGAGTGTTGTGAAAGTAAAGCAATAAATCATTGTGGTGAATGTGATGAATTTCCGTGTGAGTTACTTAAATCTTTTTCTTACGATGAAAAAGAAGGAGATAATGGATTAAGAATAGTTCATTGTCGCATGTGGGCTAAAAAATAGATTAATGAAAAGGAAAATCGAATGATTTTCCTTTTGTATGTTTAACTTTTAGACCTTTTTTTGAATAAATCACGATTTTACGTAAACGATACTTCTATTTTCCTTATAATATGATATGATAATGTTAATGAATAAGGAGTTGTTACTAATGAAAAAATTAATCGGTAATTTATTATATGGACAATCAGGGGGTCCAACTAGTGTAATTAATGCATCAGCTTATGGAGTTATTAAAGAATCACTAGAAAACCAAGATGTTATTAAAGAAGTCTTGATGATGAAACATGGAATTAAAGGAGCTTTAAATGAAGAATTTATTCTCATTAGTAAGCAAGATGAAGAAAATATTGAATTATTAAAGCATTCACCAGGATCTGCGTTTGGATCAGTTAGATATAAAATGGCTGACTATAAAGAAGACGATACTGATTATGTTCGTTTGCTTTATATTTTCCAAGAATATAATATTCGTTATTTCTTGTATAACGGTGGAAATGATTCAATGGATACCTGCGATCGTATATCTGAATACATGAAACATGTTGGTTATGAAGTAAGAGTTATTGGTGTGCCAAAGACAATTGATAATGATTTACCATTTACTGATCATACTCCAGGATACGGTAGTGCAGCTAAATATATTATTAATACAATAATGGAAATCAGTTATGATATGTTAGCTTATCCAAAAGGAAAAGTGACTATTGTTGAAATTATGGGACGTCATGCAGGTTGGCTTACTGCAGCATCTGCAGTGGCAACAAAAAGTGGTTTTGGACCAGATTTAATCTATTTACCCGAAGTACCTTTTTCAGTTGAAAAATTTAAAAAAGATGTTGAAAAAGTATATTCAAAGAAATCACAATGTTTAGTTGCTGTATCAGAAGGGTTAAGTAATGATGAAGGAATCTTCTTAAGTTCTAGTTCGGCATTAAAAGATGCTTTTGGACATTTCCAACTTGGTGGAGTTAGTTCAAAACTAGCCCAAATTGTAAATAATGAAATGAGAATATCATCACGTAATGTTGAGTTAGGTACAACGCAAAGATCTGCTGCACATCTTCAAAGTTTGACAGATGTTAATGAGGCTATCTCGGTTGGTAGAACAGCCGTGAAATACGCGCTTAAAGGCGAAAGCGGAGTTATGGTTACGATTGAAAGAGTATCAACTAATCCTTATAAAGCAACTTGTGGGAAACAACCATTAAATAAGATTGCTAATAAGGAAAAAACAATCCCTAAAAGCATGATTAATAAAGACGGTAATTTTGTTACTGATGAGTTTATTGATTATGTGATGCCTCTAATTCAAGGAGAAAATACTCCAGTATATTACGATGGTGTTCAACATTTTAGTAAAATGAAAAACGGAATTGGATCTAAAAAATAAAGATAAACTATCAATCCTAATAGATTGATAGTTTTTTTAATTTATTGAGGTTCAAAAATATGTTAAAATAATAATATATTAGTTAGGGAGGTAACGTTATGGAGACTTACCATTTGTATTGGTTTTCAGGTTCTGGAAATTCATTGATTATTTGTAAAGCAATATTAGAAGAACTTATCGCTAATGACTATAATGTAACCATGACAAGTATGGATAAATGTAATCCTAAAGATGTAGATATCAATGTTGTTAATGGATTTATTGTTCCTGTTTATGAACAAGGATTAAGCCCTTTAGTATGGGATTTTTTAAATAATTTACCGAAATCTAATAACTCACCTGCCTTCTTTGCTGATACAATGATGGCTTATTCAGGAGGAGTTAAAGGTCCAGTTAAAAAGATACTAAAGAACAAAGGATATCTTCCTCTTGGAGCAATTGAAATTGTTATGCCAAATAATTATTATAAAAGAAAAAACAACATAGAAAAAGATCAAAGAAAGATTGAAAAAGGGATTATTAAAGCAAAGAAATTTACTAATGATATAATTAATAATAAATCAAAATTTAGAGATATTCCAATTTATTCAACATTAATGGGGATGCCTAGTAAGTCAAAATTAGTTAGTAAATTAATGAATAAAATGGTGAAAGTATTAATAGACGAAGAACTATGTAATAAATGTGGAATATGTACAATGATTTGTCCGACAGGGCATATCATTGTTGATGAAGTAACAGGTTATCCTAAGACAGTAGAAAATACACCTTGTATTCAATGTTTAAGATGTATGTCATTTTGTCACAGCGAAGCAATAAAAGTGGGGAATAAAAAGAACCTTACGTATAGAGGCGTATCAATAAAAGAAATGTTAAAGGAATTAAATACAAGTAAAAAAACATCATAAGGAGTGAAGACATGGTTAAATTTGTAGAACTTGCACACCATAGTGGGTTTATTAGAGGAATGCATCACTACAATAATTCTAATAAAATCGTTATCTTTTTTCATGGGTTTACCGGAAATAAAAATGAATCAAATTTTTCTTTCTCAAGACAAGCAAAACTATTTGATAAAAATAATATAGATTCAATTAGATTAGATTACTTTGGTTCAGGTGACAGCGATGGACAATTTGAAGATATGGATTTTGATGATTTAATTATTCAAGGTAATTTAATAATTAATTATGTTAAATCTTTAGGTTATAAAGAAGTATATTTAGAGGGAATGTCTATGGGAGGAGCATTAGCTATTAAACTAGCTAATTCTGATATTGCTAAATTAATACTAATTTCTCCAGCTATAAATATGGTGCAGTTAACAAAGAATATTTTTGATAATAACTTAATACTTCCAAATGGAAATGCTGATTTGAGATCATTAGAACTAAGTAGGAAATTCCAAGCGAGTGTTGAAAAGGTAAATCTATTTGAAGATATTCCTTTTTTAGATATTCCGACTTTAATTATCCAAGGAACAAATGATCAAGCAGTTCCTTATGAGAATGCATTGATTGTTAAGGAAAAGATCAGAAATTCTAAGTTAATCCCAGTTGAAGGATGCGATCATTTGTATAGTTCTGTAAAGTATATGAACATTTTATTTACTAATGTTTTAGAATTCATTAATAATTAGAAGGAGATTTTAAATATGAGTTGTAACATTGAATTAATCATCATATATGTAAAGAAATTACTAGAAACAGAAACAACAGGACATGATTATTTTCATGCGGATAGAGTAATGAAAAATGCTTTACACATTGCCAAAAATTATGATGTTAATCTAGATATTATTAAAGTGTCTGCTTTAACTCATGATCTGATTGATAGAAAAGTTACTGATAATATTTCCTTAGCTATTTCTTTGCTTGAAAAAGAATTAGATAATGCAAGTTGTTCTGAAAAAGATATTGAAGAGATAATAAATATTATCAAAACAATATCTTATTCAAAAGGAAATATACCTATTAGTTTAGAAGGAAAAATAGTTCAAGATGCTGATAGATTAGATGCACTTGGAGCTATTGGAATTGCTCGAACTTTTGCGTATGGTGGTAAAAATGAACGAATGATTTATAATCCTGATAAGAACGATAACATGGATTCTATCTCGCATTTTTATAATAAACTTCTTAAGTTAAAAGATTTTATGAACACTAAAGAAGCAAAGAAAATTGCTGAAAACCGTACTCAGTATATGAATGAGTATTTAAATAATTTTTATAATGAGTGGGAAAGTAAAAATCAAGACTAAAATATAGAACGATATATGATATAATTTAGATAAGTAATAATTACGATAGGAGAGATAAATATGAAAGTATTAAAAGGTTTAATAGTAGTTTTAGTTTTATTAGTAGTTTTAGTATTAGTAGCAAAAAGCATCATCCAAGTTGATGTATCTGAGGACGTGTTACCAACTAGTGTATATGAAGAAGATACTGATTTATTAACATTAGTAAATACAAAACTACTTGGTTTGTTTACTACAACTGTAACTAGTGAATACACAATAGTTGAAGAAGTAGTTAACTTAATAATAATAGACTCAATTAGAGATAATGTTAATAGTGATTATGATCCTTTAGGAGATTGTGATACTACAGATTGTAATTTTATCATTTATGATGAAAATTATTATGTGAATTATATTTGGGCAGAACTATCAGATGATGATCAACTAATTATTCATGTTAGTTTAGGTTCTGAAAGATCTATTGGTGTAAATACTACTTTTGATTTCTATTTTGATATAGATATAGATTACTTAGGATTTGGCATAGAACTTACATTGGATACTTATTATATTAGTGATAAGAACTTATCAACGGATATACTAGATAAGATATTTAGTAATTTAGATATTGATGAAATCGAAAGCCAAGTTAGTAAGGGAGAACTAGATTTAGAAGAATACTCGTATAAAATCTCATTTAACCCATTATCTTAAATATTAATATTAGTATGTTGTTATGAGTACTCAATATTTAAATTTTGCCTATCTTTATGATGGATTTGAAGATGAAGTTAAGACATAAAAAAAAGTGCATTTGCACTTTTTTTGTTAGCCTTTATATAAGATATCTTTATACTCATCATTCCTTGTCATTTTAACAACTGCATAAGAACATTTAGGAATTATTAGTAGATCATTTTCTTTTGCGTATTCAATTACTTTAGCTAGTAATTTCCCAGCAATTGATTTACCACGTAATTCAACATCTACAAAAGTATGATTTATCACAATTACTTTTTCTTGTTCATAGTAATAAGTAATTCTAGCAATATCATTATCTTCATTTTCACCAATATAAAAACGATTGTTTCCTTTTTTTATTTCAAAATCCATTTTACAGACCTCCATTATTGTATATATGACTATTATAATCAAATATTATGATTTCCTCAACTAATGTGTTTTATAATTTGTTGTCTAGAATTGATATAAATGATAAAATTAATTATTATATAAGGATGTGTAATATATGAATTCTGTATTAATTTATATTTTTGTAGGTACTTTTACACCAGGGCCAAACAATATTTTATCATCATCTAGCGCATCTAGAATCGGATTTCTAAAGACGATTCCCTTTATGCTAGGTGTTCTTGTTGGAACATTTATTGTCTTTACTTTAACAGGACTTTTTAATATTGTATTATTTGAGAATGTAGCTGTTATAAAGAAATATGTCGGTTATATTGGAGCAGCATATATGGTCTACTTAGCTTATAAAATATTAATGTCTGAGGAAGTTGTCTCTGGTAAAGATATTGGTAAAAAGAACTTATTCTTTAAAGCAATATTTTTAACATTTGTCAATCCTAAAGCAATTGTTTTTGGCTTAACAGTCACAGGATTATTCTTTAGATGGGGAATTGATTATAAGACACTTATTATGATTACTTCATTTATGGCAGTTCTTTGTTTTGCTTCAGTAATTCTTTGGGGATTATTTGGATATTTATTTATGAAGTTTTTATCAAAATATCTTAAAGTATTTAATATAACAATGGCTTCACTATTAATATTTAGTGCATTAGTGATTATCATTGACACAATTTAGGAGGAATAACATGAAATTTATCGAGAAAACAATAAGTAGTAAACTAGTTTATTCAAATTCGTTTTTAGATCTATATGAAGATGAGGTATTATTACCTAATAATAAGAAAAGTAAAAGGATATATGCTTCTCACTTAGGTGCAGCTGCAGTTTTACCGATTACTAAAGATGATAAGATTGTTTTAACTAAACAATACCGTTATCCAATCAAAGCAATCAGTATTGAAATACCTGCGGGTAAGAAGGATTTTGCAGGTGAAGAAGGAATTGATTGTGTAAAAAGAGAACTAGAAGAAGAAACTAATTATACATCGAATAATATTCAATTATTACTCAAGACACATAACTGTGTAGGTTATAGTAATGAAGCTATTGAATTATATATTGCTTATGATTGTGAATATGTTAAGGATATTAGGAAAAGTGATGAAGATGAGTTTATTGAAGCGGTTGTTTATTCAGTTGAAGAAGTAATAAAAATGATTGAAGATGGAATTATCACAGACGCAAAAACAATAATCACAATTCAATCATATTTACTTAATAAACAATGATTTTCAGTTTCTTGAATATGGATAACAATTAATGTAATATAATTATAAGACAAAAACTAGAGGTGTATCATGAAAAGGACAAAAAGAGATTTCTTTAAAGATACTGTTTTACATATGCTTCGTCCACTTGTACATATCTGGATGTTTTTTGATGTAAGAGTAAAAATAAGTGTTGGTGAGGGAGTTAATTTAAAAACAAAAGAACCATACATAATGCTCGCAAATCATACATATTTGTTCGATGTAGTTCAGGTTCCCTTACGTTGGAAAATGCCATCATTTGTCGTTGCATCACAAACTCTTTTCACACATCAACCAACAAAGTTCTTATTTACAAATGTTGCACATATTATACCTAAATCAAAAGGGGAAAGTGATTTAAGAACAGCAAGAGGTTTAATTAGAGCGGTAAAATCAGGATATCCAATTTTGATTTTCCCAGAAGGAAATACAACATTTTATGGATCAACTAAATATATTGAAGAATCAACTATGAAACTAATTAAGAAACTAAAAGTAGATGTTATTACTTGTAATGTTAAAGGTGGGTACTTATCAAAACCAAGATGGGCGACAGGTAAAAGAAAACATCGAAGAGCTCAACTAAACTATGAATTAACAATTACAAAAGAAGATTTAAAAGATATGTCTATTGGTGATATTCATAATAAGATACATGATGCACTTTATAATAATGATTATGATTATCAAAGAAAAGTTATGATTAAACATCCTGGAAAAAAATTAGCTGAAGGGTTAGAAAATGTTGTTTACATTTGTCCAAAATGTGAAGCGATAAATTCAATAATAACTAAAGGAAATGAATTTGAATGTAGCGAATGTAAAACAAAGGGACATGTCGATGAATATGGATTTCTTAAAGGATTCAAGTTTGATAATTTGTTAGATTGGGATGAATTTCAAAAACCATATAAAGCTGAAATTGAGAAATCAGTTATTGAGAGTTCAGGATTCCTAAATTATTTAAGATTTGAAGATGATGCGAGAATTCCTGTAGGGAAAGTAGAAATCATCTATAAAGACGGGAAATTCCACTTTTCTGGAGCATTAGATGAGGTTATTAATCTAAAAGATATTCATAACCCAATAATTACACTAAGAAGAGATTTATCTTTCGATTATGGTAAAAGACACTTTATTATAAAACTTGATCGTTTTGGAGCTAGTTTACTAAGGGTAGCGCAAAATAAGTATTAAGGGTGATTAGATGATTATTAATGAGGAAAGAAGCAGTGATTTTCTCAGTAAATCACAATTAGTTGAAATGGCAGATGTAATGAGTGATGCCTTTGTAAATCACTCTAATTTTGTCTATACTATTTCTTCGCCTGTTAGGAGAAAGAAAGCCCTATATAATATTTTTTTAATGATGTATAAAATTATTAATATTTACGGATATACTTATCTGGTTTACGAGAAAGAGGAGATTATTGGCTATGTTACTTTTATGGATTCAAGTGATAAGGCACAAATATCATTTGGAAGAATCCTTAAAACGAGAGGATTATTTCTTGTTCTAAAGTTTTTTCTAGCTTTACAATTTTCTGAAATAAAGAAACTTATCTCATACATAAAAACTTATAATGACTATGAGGCTACAGAAGAAAAAGAAGGTAAGATACATCTATATTCAACTGGAGTAAAAGCTGACTATAAAGGTAAAGGTCTAATGGGAAAAGCAATTCGCTCTACTTATCAATATTTTAAAGATTTAGGATTTCAAGAAATGGTGCTTGAAACTGCGGATCCTATCAATATTCCAATATATGAAAAATTAGGTTTTAAGAGAGTAGAGAATAGAAACACTAAAGACAATAAACAAACAATTTGCTTTATGGCATTGCCATTATAATATATTAAATATAATATTTACTTAGAACTTCAAAGAAGTTATAATATACAAGAAGGAGTTGGATTTATGACAAAAGAAATATACGATTATTACTCAGAAAAGGATCAGAAATACTTAAAAAAAGCTAGACTATTTTATGGTCTATTTGCTTCCATATTTGCACTTCTTGTTGTACTAATGTTTATTTATCAAATCTACTCTTATCTTGTTAATATTGTTATCATTGTAGTGATAATGTATTTCTTATATAAGTTATTTTTTAAGGAGTTTATTTATTACATTAGAAATAAAAATGATATTAAAAGAGTTAAACTAATGAAAATGTTTACTATTAATGATTCTGTCTTAGAATTTTTTAGTGGGGAAGTATTTAGACAATTATTTGATTATGATTTTACAATTCTAAATAAAAATAATGTTTATATTTTAGCTAGAACTAAAATAAAAGATAGCATTAATAGTTTAGGGTTAGCTGTTTATTTGCTTGATGAAGCTAACGAAGAAATTTCTCCAACAGTTAGAGAGATTAGTAATGAAATGTCTGGTTATATTGGTAATTCTTCTTGTGTAAAAGTAATTCTTTTAATTAGAGATAAGTTTACAAACAAAGAACTTGATTTACTTAAATATGATTCGGCAGTTCATAATAATACAGTAGTAATTGGTCTTGAAAAATCAACTAAGCAATTGATATATAATTATTTCTTGAATGGTGAAGCAATTGATACTGTTCTAAGTGATCTATTCGAAGTTGATTTAACAAGACAAGAAAATAACAATTAATCAAGGAGATATTAATGAGTCTATTTGAAATTGGAATGTTAGTTTGTTTTGGTTTTGCTTGGCCAACAGCTATTTATAAAAGTGTAAAAAGCAAGAGTATTGAAGGTAAAAGCTTATTATTTATATATGTAGTTATGACAGGATATGTATTTGGAATTATTCATAAATTTGTGTTTAGTTTAGATTTTGTTGTTATTTTGTATATCATCAATTTATTAATGGTTTTCACTGATTTATTACTTTATTATAGAAACAAAAAATTAACAATAAAATAGGGGTGATTCTTTTGGGTTTTGATATTTTCATTCGATACGATATAAATATTTATACTGGGATTTTACTTCTAACAATGTTAGGAATCATCTATTTAAAGAAAGATGTTTATAGTTTCTCGACAAAAATGTTCAAAGTCATTCTAATTACTAATCTAATCATGTTAGTTTTAGAACTTTTATCATGGTCATTTGAAGGAGTAAGTGGACAACTTGCTTGGTATCTTAACTATATTTTTAATTTTATTTTAGTATTATTAACACCTATAATTGCTTGTTTTTGGGCAAGTTATATTGATCATAAGATTTTTAACTCATTAGATCGAATTAAAAAAAGACATCATTATCTTTATCCTTTCTATATAGGAGCAGTAATGTCAATCATTAATATTTTCTATCCAATTTTATTTAGCATTAATGAAGCTAATGTTTACAGTAGAGAACCGTTTATTTGGATCAATGTTATTACGATGTATTCATTGTTAGGTTATCTAACTGTTGTAGCATACAAATACCGAAAAGTAGTTAATCAAAATGTATTCTTAGGAGTAGCTGTTTTTCTATTCCTTCCAGCAATCGGAGCTATATTTCAAATGGTATTTTTAGGAGTATTATTAATTTGGCCAATGTTTGCTTTAGGAACTGTAGTGGCTTATATTTTCTTGGAGACAGTAGGAACTTCAAGAGACCATGTAACTAATTTATTTACTCGAGTAAAGACAGATGAATATCTTAAGAATTTAGTTGATCGTCAAAATGAATTTTCAGTTATAATGATTGATCTTGATAAATTTAAAGAGGTAAATGATAATTTTGGACATAAAGAGGGAGATAATGTATTAAAAGCATTTGGAATTATTTTAACTAATGTATTTAATAAAGATTCCTTAGTTTCTAGATTTGGTGGAGATGAGTTCCTTATAGTAACCCATAGCCATACAGACAAAGAATTACTAGAATATAAAAAAGCTATTTCAAAAGAATTAAAGAATCCAACGTATTTGAATGAACATTTGAAATCTTTGTATTTTAGTTTTGGATATAGTTTCTTTAAGAAAAATGATAGTAAAACAATTGATGAGTTAATTGTTGAAGCTGATAATAAGATGTATGAAGATAAAGCAATAAATAAGAATTTCAAGAGAAGAAAAGGCGACCGATAGGTCACCTTTTTTCAAAATTGTTCTGATATGTAAATTCTTTAAAATTAGTGACAATTATGGTATAATTATTATACAAACAAGGAGTGATTGACATGGATATAATTAGATTTATTGTTATGGTTATGATTGGTGGATTAATTGGGTGGATTACTAATAAAGTCGCAATTAAAATGCTATTTAGACCAGTTAACCCAGTAAAAATACTGTTCTTTACTTTCCAAGGAGTTTTTCCTAAAAGAAAAGATATTATGGCTATCTCATTGGCGGATACTATCGAAAAAGAGTTGCTTTCAAAAGAAGTAATATTGGATAAGATATTGAACGAAGAAAATATGGAAGAAGTTAAAAAGAATATTATGGATACATTACTTGAGAAACTTATCGATAAAATTCCTTCAATGGTAAGAATGTTTTTAGGTAATGATGTTGATCGAATGATGAAAGAATTTTTTGAAAAAGAAGGAGACGAGCTCTTTAATGAATTAATTGATAAATTTAAAGATACTGGCCTTGAAAATTTAAATATTAGAGAAATTGTTATTGAGAGAATTGATGATCTTGATTTTATTGAATTTGAGAAGATTATTTTCGGATTAATGAATAGAGAATTAAAATATATTGAAGTAATTGGATTAATACTTGGTTCAATAATCGGGGCAATCCAATATATTATAACTATATTCTTATAAAGAGGTGATAGGAATGGATAAAGAGTTTATTGAATTATTAAAGAAGATTAAGGAAAGTAAATTTGAATTTGATGAAACAATTGACAAACTAGAACTGGCAAATACATTAATTAAGAATATTGGTAACCATGATTCTTTCGTGAGAGATGGACTGATATATCCAATACTTGCTACATTGCTATACTACGATCATTTTTCAAAAGAAGAACTTGTTAATTTTACTAAAATATTAATCGGTGATAAAGGTATGAAATACGATATACCCAATTATTATAATCTATCTGTATTGACAAGATCATTTAGTTTGCTAGCTATTGTAATAATAATCTATCGACATCGAACAGATCAAATTCTATCTAAAGAATTATTTAGAGAACTATATACAGAATTTATGGATTACTTTAGAACTGAAGAAGATTTTAGAGGTTATATTAAAGATGTCGGGTGGGCGCATAGTGTAGCCCATAGTGCCGATGTATTTAAGCAACTATTTAGATGTGACGATTTAAGCAATGAAGATTTCAAGGATATGTTAGAAGTTATTAGAGAAAGGTTTATGATTAATTCTTATGTTTTCATGAGTGATGAAGATGAAAGAATGGTTACTGCAATACACGAAGGATTAAAGAAAAATATACTAGATGAAAAATACTTCTTAAGCTGGATTGATAGTTTTAGAAGTTTTGAAAAAATCGCAAAATATCCAGAAGACTATAATGTGGATATTAATATTAGGAATCTACTTAGATCGCTTTACTTTAGATTAATTGGAGATACTAACTATAGTGTAATATTAGCTAAGTTAGTTGAAGTATTAGATGAATTAAATACTCATAAAAAAGCTGCTTAGGCAGCTTTTTCTATTTTAATAATTGAATTAATTTTTCTTTGTAGAATGCTTTACTAAATTACCTTTTCGAGATATAATTTTAAAGAGGTTAGGAGTGTTACGATGAAAGCAGATCTACATATGCATACGTCTCTATCAGATGGAAAATATACAGCTTTAGAAGTTATCAAACGAGCAAAAAGAAATGGCGCAGATATAATTGCGATAACTGATCATGATATTTGTAAGAATGTTGAAGAAAATTTTAAATTCGCAAAAGAAGAAGGAATTATTTATCTTCCGGGAATTGAGTTATCAACAATCTACAAAAGAAGACCAGTTCATATTTTAGGGTATTTTAGAGATGATTCTTATCAATCAGAGGAATTATTAGACTATTATAAATTCATTCGTGAAGGTAGAGAAAAAAGAGCTATTAAATTTATTAAAAATTTAAAAAAATATAATGATATTCATATAACTTACGAAGAGGTCTATTCGTATTCAACAGGAATTATCACAAGACCGCATATCGCAAGAGCGATAATGAATAACTATCCACAGTATAATATGAAAGATGTTTATGTAGATATTATTGGTGATGATAGTTTAGCTTATGTACCAAGTGTTAAAATAGGTGTTGAAGAAGGGATTGCTTTACTTAGAAGAAATAACTGTTTAGTAGTTTTAGCTCATCCAACGCTTCTTAAAGACGAAATCAAGGATTATGTTTTGAGTCAAGACTATGACGGCTTTGAAGGAATCTATTTTAGAAATAAAGAAAATGATGAACAATTTTTTAGAAATTTAGCTAAAAATAGAAATATGATTATTACCGCAGGAGGAGATTTTCACGGAACTCCTGGTGATACTATTCACGCCGATATAGGTGTGATAGTTATTGAAGGAGAAGACTTAAAAATATTTTTAGATAGACTTGGAAAAGTTATCTAGCAATATTGTATTTGTTTTTCGATAAGGGTATAAAAGCTTACAAAAAAGTAGTATAATTATATATAAACTTAAGGAGTGATTTCTATATGAAAAGTAGAAAAGTAGTTGGAGAATTACGTTATAAAGATAGAGGAAAAATTACTTATACAATAATTCAAGGATTTGACAATGAACAAGATTATTTAGAATTAAAATACACCGATAATGAAAAAGAGTATTGTTGGGATTATCACTTTAACATTGATGGTAAATCAGCATTAGTTCATATACAAGATGTATCTTATGAAGAACTAAAAGTTGGTTTTGTTGAGTTTGTTCATCGTGATGGATATTATCTTCATAAAAATGAATATAAATTATTAAAAGAAGCTATTGTTATATTTGTAAGTCATAAAAAATATATTTGGGATCTTTGCAAACAAAGCGGAATTTGTTAACTAGATGAAAAAAGATCGAGTAATTTCAATACTAGTATTTTTGATTACAGGAATATTAATATATATTGTTACTAGAGATTTCTTTTTAGCATTTGCGGGAAACATGCCTCTTGTTGCAGGATTTGTTAAATTTTTCTTCTTAGCTACAATTGGAGATTTTATTGGGTTAAGAATTAAAAAAGGTGTTTGGGGTAAACCTAATTACTTATTAGCAAAAGCTACTATTTGGGGATTAATTGGAATTGTTATTGTTTTAATGTTTAAAATATTTCCTGAAGGCGTATTATACTTACAATCAGTTAATATTTTACCTTTTGATGGGAGTATTATTGCTTTCGCTATATTCACATCAGTTTTAATGAATTTAACGTTTGCACCGACAATGATGGCATTTCACCGAATTTCAGATACTTATCTAAACTTAAAGTACAATAATAAGGATACTAAATTTAGTGATGCGGTTAACGATATTAAATGGAATCAATTCTTTAGCTTTATCGTCCTTAAGACTATCCCATTATTTTGGATACCTGCTCACACACTTACATTTCTTTTACCAAGCGAATATCGTGTTATATTTGCCGCAGTACTAGATATCTTTTTAGGATTAATTTTAGGTCTATTTAAAAATAAATAAGAATATTTGGAAGGTAGTTATTCCAAATATTTTTTTGATATGATAAGATTGTTATATAGAATTAATCAATACGAAGGAGGAATAATAAAATGACGAAAAGACAAATAATTAAGATTATAAAAAGTGAATACAAGACAGAAAAGAGAAGTGATCGTAGTCACGATATTATTCTTTACTTAAACAAAAAAAAGTATTATTTAAAAGTTGTAAATATATCTTCAAATGTATTGTTATCAATAAACTCCAAATTTGTTTGGGAAGTTAAGAAAGGTAAGATTTCTGGTATTAGGTTTATTAAGTATAGTTCTACACTGATTGACTTAAAGAGTTTTATAAAAAAGGAAAACAAAATAGTCGTCTTAACTAATAGACCTTATAAGATATTAAAACAACTAAATGAATCTGATATTATTGATGTTAGTACAAAGGATTATGTCCATAATATATTTATCACAAGTAACCCATTGTCTATTAGAGAAATTGAATGACAAAACAATATCTTTTGTCACTAGAATAAACTATTAAAGTAGCCGAAAAAGCTGCTTTTTTTATTTTTCTATTTTATCAACTAAAGGTTTATTGCTTTTATCAAAAAGTGTTGTATAATGTAATCATACTTATATGAAAGAGGCGATTTTATGGAAAATTATTACATTAAACGTTTCTTATCAGCTATCTTTACAATTTTCATCATAGCTACCGTTACTTTTTTCTTAATGAGAGCTATACCTGGAGGTCCTTTTACAAGGGAACGTCAGGTACCAGATGAAATCTTAAGAACGTTAGAAGAGAAGTATAATCTCGATGAACCTTTGTTCATTCAATATGTTGATTATATGAAAGGTTTAGTACAACTAGATCTTGGACCTTCTTATCGTATTTTAGGTTACAGTGTAGTAGATCTGATAAAGGGAGGTTTTCCAACGAGTGCTAAAATTGGTGCACTTGCGACCATATTGATAATTAGTGTGGGCGTCCCGGTTGGTATCATTTCAGCATTAAAGCAAAATAGTGCTATTGATTATTTTGTTACATTCATGGCAACTTTAGGTGTTACGGTACCTAGTTTTGTTATTGCAACACTTATTATTTATTTCTTCGCAGGACAATTAGGATGGATTCCAACCTACGGGTTGAATAGTCCGCTCGCTTATATTGGACCAACTCTTGCACTTTCTGGATACTCACTTAGTTTTGTTTCTCGTTTAACGAGATCGAGTATGCTTGAAGTGTTACGTCAAGATTACGTAAGAACTGCAAGAGCTAATGGACTTAGTGAATTTAAAGTAATTTTCAAGCATGCGCTTAAAAATGCTTTAATTCCAGTAATTACATACATCGGACCAATGGTAGCAGCAATTTTAACTGGATCATTTGTTATTGAAAGAATATTCGCATTACCTGGTATGGGTGGATACTTTGTAGAGAGTGTTACGAATAGAGATTATACTGTAATTATCGGTATGACTGTTTTCTATGCAACTTTCTATATAATTATGGTGTTCTTTGTAGATGTAGCTTATTCATTTATTGATCCAAGAATAAAATTAGACGGTTAGGAGGTTAGGAAGATGGCAAATAAAGATTTTGAATTTATTACTCGTGAAGAAAAAATAGACAACGAACAAACACGCCGAAGCCTAACTTACTGGGAAGACGTTTGGCGAAGACTTAAGAAAAATAAATTATCTATGTTTGGTCTTTTTGGAGTTATTATTGTTATATTATTTGGGGTATTAGGACCATACTTTACTCCTTATGCTTACTCTGATCAAATATTAGATTATTCAAATTTACCTCCAAGTTTTGAAATTTATGAACTTGATGAGGACTTTTATATTTATATAACTAAAGAGTACCGTGTTCTTGAAACATCTGAAAAAGGTGAATTGATGGAACGTATTGATTATATTCATAAGGATGTAATTAACAAGATTTATTATTATGCAAAATCATACGAATTAGAATTAATTGATAACACATCAGGTGGTTATCCTTTAGGTGTTGCAATAGATTCTGAAGCAGTTTATTCATATAACTGGGGATTAGCATTCAAAGATTCAATAAATGCTGTAGGAGATGTTCAAGTTGAATTGGTTTATATTCACCCTGCAAGCCCTTTTAATGATGTTTTACGAGAAGGAGAAGTATTTGATATGGAGAGCGATAATTTAACGCTTACAGAGCTTATTCTTGTCGATGATCCTAATGCAACTATACCTGTATATATGAATTTAGATGCTGGTGATGGAGCTTTAGAAATTGTTAATCAACTAGAATCATTTGATTATGTTTCTGAAGTATTATTTGGCGGAGAAGTAATCACTGTTAATTTCTCATATAAGTTGATGGATGAAGGAGAACATCCTGCTGGATACGAAGATGTTGATATGGCCGTAACATATAAGGGTGTAGAAAATAAATATATTTATGATAAAGTATCTAATTCAACATATTTATTTGGTACTGATATGCTTGGGCGTGACCTATTAACTAGAGTTATGTACGGAGCAAGAATTTCACTTACTATTGCTTTTGTCGCAACGTTAGTAAACTTCTTTATTGGTATATTCTATGGTAGTGTATCAGGATATAGTGGAGGAAGTGTTGATAATTATATGATGAGAATTGTCGATATCATTAACTCGATTCCGCTAGTTCTTTACGTTATCTTATTAATGGTTTTATTAAAAGAAGTAGTAATTTCTGTGACCATCTTTGGTACCTATTTTGTTATCTTTAAAGGTGGAGCCGGACTGGGTACAATTATTATTGCTTTAGGTAGTATTTATTGGGTAGGTATGGCACGTCTTGTCCGTGGTCAAATATTAGGGCTTAAAGAACAAGAATTTGTATTAGCTGCTAGAACTATCGGAGTTTCAAGATTTAAAATTATTATTAGACACTTAGTTCCAAATGCAATGGGACCAATCATTGTATCAATGACGATGATGATTCCTTCAGCTGTGTTTACTGAAGCCTTCTTAAGTTTCATTGGGCTTGGT
>DAOVWR010000068.1 GCA_030636545.1 Mycoplasmatota bacterium | reverse complement strand
CTCATATGGAATTATTAGATGATATCATTGAAGCTTTATATTCAATAAACTTTGCTGAAGGATTTGTTATTCCAACTGATTAATACATAACAAATTAAAAAAGCCCTAATTTTAGGGCTTTTTTATATGGAAATACGTAAAAGAAAAAGTCCAAAAATTAGGACTTTATTTTTGATTTATAATATCTTTCTCGATCTAAGACTGTAATTGATTGCGTAAATTCACCAGGTAATGTTTGATTTAAGGCATCTGATAAAGCCGTCATCTTCGAATCAATATTATCGATAAAATGAAGAATTAATGCTTCAGGAATATTTGGTTTTTTTGGTGATCCGTAATTACCATAATAATGATGTGATAAAACCATATGCTCTAATAATAATACTTCTTCTGTCCCTTGATGGTTTAATTTTAAAGCAGTTAATTCAATTGCTTTTACACCCATTGTTATATGACCTAGAAGTTTTCCTTCTTTAGTATATTCAGGTCCAGCGTAGTTTGATAATTCTTTAACTTTACAAATGTCATGTAAGAAGATACCAGCAATTAATAAGTCTTCATTTAAGAATGGATAGATTGCTTTAAATCCATCAATTAGCTTTAACATTGTTGATGTATGGTAGCTTAGTCCACTAATATATGCATGATGTAATTTTGTTGCGGCTGGGTATAAATAAAATTCTTCTTTCCGAGCTTCATAAAGAAACATGATGATATCTTTAATAACTTCATTACTAATTCTATTAAGATATTCTTCAATTATTTCTTTGATTTCACTGATTGGTAGAGGAGCATAATCATAAAAACAAGTCATTAGTTCTTGTCTTTTTTCTAGTTCTAAGTCTTTAGTATCAATACTTTCAAAGTTTAGAACTAATAGTTGCTCTTTTTCATTAAATACTATTTCTGTTGTATCAAAATAGTAAACTGCATTTAGTTGTAGTTTATCTTCTTTATCAATTCTTAAAGTAACTCGCTCTTTTTCTTCTGTCAAAACACTTACTGTGTTTGTTTCGTGTGTTGTTTCATTGTTTGAAACAACCTTCGCAAAAAATTGTTTATTTTCCACTTGCTTCACCTATTTTCTTTTTAAGATATATGTTGTGATATCACTCACATCAAGTTTTGTGACGATTTTTCTTGATCTTGCTTCACCATCAAATATTAAAATATAACGATTTTCAAAATCAAATGTTTCTTTTACTGTGCTATTTTTGAATAATACTATTAGTTCATTTTCTTCATCTTTTAATTTATAAAATATTGTTCCTTCTTCATTAATATGAACACAAGTGTAGTCTCTAATTTTTGAAGGAGCAGTTAATCTAAATAAATCATATTTTTTTCTAATTCTGAGAAGTTCTTTTATTACTTCAATATCATGGATATTTTCATCAACTAAATCCCAGTTAAGTTTATTTATTTTATCACTAGATTTATATGAGTTTTCTACACCATTTTTAGAACGATAAAACTCTTGTCCTGAATGAATAAACGGAACTCCTTGTGATAAGATTACCATTGCTGTAGCTAATCTTTGACGTTTTTTTATTTCTTCAATGTTTACGCCTTTAAGCGCTTTTGAAGCTTTATCAAAGAAAGTATGGTTGTCATGACATTCAACATAATTAATTGATTGAGTTGGATATCTAAATAAGAATTTGTTTTGAGCACTTCCTAAGACGATATTTTTAACTGCATCAAGCTTTGCGCTTGAGCCAAGAGTGTAACCTTTTTGGAAAACATCAAATGTTGCTCCTTTGAGAATTTCTCTTGTCTTATCATTAAAATGGCCAATATTAAATAATAGATGATTGTTAAACATATTGGCTGTTTTTTCATAGCCAAGTGGAGTTGGCATTTTCCATCCTTCACCATAAACAATAATATCTTTGCGATAACGATCTAACTTTTGTCTTAAAGTGTTCATTGTTTTTATATCACTTAATCCCATTAAGTCAAATCTGAATCCATCAATTTTAAACTCTTTTGCCCAAAACATTACTGAATCAATGATGAATTTACGAATCATTCTTCTTTCAGAAGCAAGATCTGACTCACATCCACTTGAATTAGTAAGATGTCCATGTTTATCAAAACGGTATCCATATCCGGGAATTATTTTTTCTAGGGGAAATGTTTTAATATTATAAACATGATTATAAACAACATCCATAACAACTCTGATATTATGTTTGTGAAGATGATCAACTAATTCTCTTAATTCATTGATTCTAGCATATGGATCATTAGGATCACTTGCATACCAACCTTCGGGAACATTATATTGTTCGGGGTTATATCCCCAGTTATATAATTTGTCTGGATTATTCTCATCTACACCAGCAAAATCAAAGATTGGTTGGAGTTGAACGTGTGTTACTCCAAGGTCATTTAAGTACTCGATTCCGGCGTAGTTACCTTCTTTAGTTTTTAAGTTTTCTTCTGTGAAACCTTTATATTTTCCTGGGAATTTAGAATTAACTGAATCACTGATTGTGAAATCTCTAATATGTACTTCATAGATTACAGCATCAGTCATTAGACCACTAAATTTTGGTCTTTGGTGTTTCATTTTATATAGTTTTGATGTATCAATAACATAACTATATTCAGCGTTAGCGTTACTACTTCTACCATACGGATCTGTCAATGTCTGTTCTTTGCCATTCACATGTGAGATATAACGATATTTATATCCTTCATAATCTCCTCTTAATCTTAAGTACCAAACACCTTGATTATCATATTCCATATCGATAACTTGTCTTTCGTTAGTTTTACTAATAAGTTCTAGTTTCATATGTTTAGCTGTTGGTGTCCATATTTTAAATTTAGTTCTATCTCTTCTGTAGCTAGATCCTAAATCAGATTGTTCATAGTAATAAATATCGTCAAACAATTCTGTTCTAACGATCTTTCCTGTGAATAATTCACTTGTCTCATTGTTATCATCATAAATAAAATACGTATGATTTAGTAAGATATACCCATCAAAACGAGTAATATACTTTCTTTCTTCGCCAATTAATTCGTTTGTAATAATTTCTAAATCAATTTCTTCATCATTTCCAATCACTTTAAAATACCTGACAAAATCTGTTCGATATTTTTTAGGTACAATAATTGTTATTTGATTGAAATCATCTAGATAAGAATAATATTTACTCATCTGTATCTCCCATTTCTAATCGTAGTTCTTCAACTTTCTTTAATGCATATTCTTTTAGTGCTTCATATTCATTAGGTAAATTTCCCATAATTACATTATACTTTAAATCGTCGACAATGATACCAATCCATGATTTTTTTCGTAAAGGTGTTAGCCATAAAATATCTTGTCCTTTAAATGTTAAATCGCAAACATCTTTGATTGGTAAAGCCTTATATAACTCTTTAATCAATTTTTCTTGATCATTAAATCCTAATGTAATATTGATTTTATTAGTCATCAAGCAAATATCTAAGCCATTCACATAAACAATGAAGCGATTAAATGAATCGTTTTTTGTGACTTCATGAAGATCGACAACTTGATCAATCAAACGCTTATTTTTATTTGAGAAACGCCAAACATCTTCGACATCATCCATGATATAACAAATAATAAAGACTTCAATTGGATATAATTGTTGCGCTGTTTTACTCACAAATCTTAAACCTTTACTCAACCCAAATAATTCTTTATCTACTGATGTGTCAATCATATACTTAAGAGCTTTACTTCTGTATTCTCCCCTAAATATTTTATCTAACTCAACCATTACTCTTTCAATCGAAATATTCTTAATTAAAAACTTAAGCTCTTTAATTGCCTCTAGCGTCTTTTCTTCAATATCAAACCCTAACTTACTTACAAAGCGAAAAGCTCTTAACATCCTTAAAGAATCCTCTTCAAAGCGTTTTAAAGGGTTATTTATCGTTCTGATTAATTTGTTGTTTAAATCGTCAATTGAATTATAGTAATCACTTATCTTTTCTTCTTCATCCATAATAATCGCATTTATCGTAAAATCTCTTCTCGATAAATCATCTAAGATATTTTTTGAATAAACAACATTTTCAGGGTGACGATTATCTAAATATTCACCATCGCTTCTAAATGTTGTTACTTCATATTTGAATTCATCCTTTAAAACAGTAACACTACCATACTTCTTCCCAGTCTCTTTAACATTATTAAAAAGCTCAATTACTTCTTTTGGAGTTGCGCTTGTCGTAATATCAATATCACCAGATTCAATTCCAAGTAACTTATCACGAACATACCCACCAACAAAATAAGCTGCGTGTCCTGCAACCTGTAATTTAAGTATTACTTCTTTCGCTTTTTCAAAATGTTTGTTCATCTAAATCACCAACCAGATTATACTATATTTAGGGCTGTTTTTCCAATATATATGTATTTATTTTATAAAAATAAGCGTTATGTTATAATTATAATGGTGATTTAGATGAAAAGTGTTAAAGCAGAAATTGTTTGTGAATTAGTAATAAATAAAAGCACCTTCATAAACTACTTAATACCAGTAAGTAATTTAGAAGATGTTCATAAGAACTTAAATTTGTTAAAAGAGAAATACAGTGATGCATCACATCACTGTTTTGCATATATTTTAGGGCATAACCAAGACATTCAAAAATATAGTGATGATGGAGAGCCTAGTAAAACTGCTGGATATCCAATGATGGAAGTCTTAAAAAAGCATGATCTAACAAATGTCTTAACCGTTACTATTAGATATTTTGGTGGCATAAAACTTGGAGCTGGGGGATTAGTAAGAGCTTATACTAAGAGCTGCGCTACAAGTATGCTAGAAGCAACTTTTACAAAAAAAGTTAACTACTCCCAAGTAATTATTGAAATACCTTTTAAGCAAATTGGTAATGTTGAAAAGTATCTTCGCGATAATTACAAGTTACTAAATACAAGTTATGGAGAATTTGTAAGTTATATAGTTAATATAAAAACAAGTGAATTACTGCATTTCAAATCAGTTATCACCAATTCTACTAAAGGTGATTCTCATTGTGAAATTCTTAATACATTCGATAGCTATGAATAAAGGAAGCAAAATTGCTTCCTTTTCTTATGATAATAAACTTCCCGACAAGTAAATCAAATTAATTATTGCTTTAGTAAACAAATAAGTAAAAATAATTGCACTAAAGATATAAATTATTTGAATTTGCCAAATCATCGCTTTTTTGAAAAACTTTGATAAATCAAAAGCATTGAATGCCATAAAAACAAAAGGGAATGTTAGAAAAAAGATAATTATTTCTAAAATATGTAAAATTTGCGGTTCCATATTTTTCTCCTATCCAGTTATATCATCAGGATCATCATCACTCTTATCTGCCTCAATAATGATAACTACATTATTAGGTAAACAAGTAATTGGAGTTAGTGGTGAAGAACTCCAACCTTGAACTTGGCAAATATGCTTTGGCGAGATTTCATCGATAACTCTAACTTGATTATCTTTATATTCAATTACAACATCGCCATTAACTCCAGAAACGATGTATAAATAATTTTCTTCATCAATACTAACAACACCATCATTATCTATAATTTCATAAGTACCATCTATTAAATATATCTCTAAAATCGGGCTATCTTTATATAAAACAATCGCTGTTCCATCCTCTAGATTTGTAGACCCTAAAAATTGTCGCATTAAGAAATATGCGAATAAAGATATAACTGCAATTGAAATTAATAAAATATAGTCAGATTTTTTCATTTTTATCACCTATCATTATTGTTCAATATATTATACCACAAATTAGTAAAAATAATAATAATATGAAAATTCGCTCATATAAGAATAGCGTTTTTTAGCACCACCACTATATTATAAATAAGTTGCGCAAAAAAAAGGAAAATAATAGTTCATTGGCGAACTATTATTTGATATTATTCGTTTGTATACGAACTGTATTAAATCGCTAAATACAAGGCTTTATCGTTATTATTTAAGTTGACATTAATGCCTGAAAAGTTTATAATAAAACCGGAAATAAAAATTATAAATAGGAGGACTTAAAATGAAAAAAATAATGATTTTATTTGTTGCTTTAGCGTTAACTTTAACATTAACTGGTTGTACAAAAGAGGTTATCGTTGAGGTAGAAAAAATTGTCGAAGTCGAAGTTGAAGTCGAAGTTCCAATTGAATTACCTGATATTCCTGTCGATTTAGATATGGAAGATTTAGATGATTATCTTGGAAGACCTGACGTTCAATACGTTGACTTAAGAAACTTTGATGATAAGTTAAATTCTGGATATATTGCTGGATTTGAAATGATTCCATTCTTTGATTATCTAGAAAAAACTAACATATTGGTAAGAACTGACGGCGATTGGACTTTCGCTGCTGCTGATATTGTTAGTCAAGCATCTCTACGTGCATTATTCAATGAAGATAAAACAATCTTCTTAATGTGTGGTAGTGGAACTAGAGCTGGATT
>DAOVWR010000063.1 GCA_030636545.1 Mycoplasmatota bacterium | reverse complement strand
TACACAACAATTCTTCCATTAGAAGCTATATATGAATCAATTTCTAATTCTTTATCGATATTATAAAATAACGAAGGAGGTCTTCCTGTAGAAATTATTATTTCGTGTCCATTTTCTTTTAGCTTTCTAACTGTTTCCTTTGTAGATTTTGGAACACTATTTGATTTGTGATCAATTATCGTTCCATCCAAATCTAAAAAAATATATTTTTTATCCATTTTCAATAAGTCCTTTAACTTTCTTATACTTTAATTTTCCGATTCCTACAACTTTTTCATTTATTACCAATGCTGGAGTACTCATAACTCCATATTTTGAAATTTCAGCAAAATCTTCAATTTTCTCAACCTTTGCTTCTATTTTTAATTCTCTGATTGCTGATAAAACATTGTTGTGTAAAATTGTACAATTTGGACATCCACCGCCCAAAATTTTGACTATTTTCATTTAAATCACTCCTAATATTAGATTAAATGCATATCCAATTGCTATAATTCCCACAGTAGTTATACCAATAAATATCCAGATAAGTTTAGGTTTCATTACTTTTCTTAATATCATCATCTCCGGTAAACTAAGCGCAGTAGTAGCCATCATAAAACTCATTGCAGTCCCAATTCCCATGCCTTTACCTATCAAAGCATTTGCAATCGGTATGGTTCCTAGTACGTTTGAATAAAGTGGAACGGCCAAAATCGTCACGATAATTACTGCAAACGGATTATCTGGTCCCGCAATATCTACTAAATAATCCTCAGGAACCCATCCATGTATTATCGAACCAGCAAAAACTCCAATTACAATCCACTTGTAAACTCTTTTTAAAATATCAAATGTTTCTTGCCATGAAAATTGAAATCTGTCCATTTGGTTCATTTTAGGAAGCACAATATTTGCATTTTTTATGTTATATACAAAATCTTCGATATATTTTTCTAATTTTAGTTTATCTATCGCAAATCCACCAACTACTCCAATCAAGATTCCAAAACTTATGTAAAGGATTGCGATCCTATAATCAAAATAACCGAACAACATTACTATCGCAGCTTCATTGACTATAGGAGAAGTAATAAGAAAACTGAAGGTAATTCCCAGTGGAACTCCACTACTAATTAGTCCAATAAAAATAGGTATACTGCTACAACTACAAAATGGTGAAATTACTCCAAGAGTAGATCCGAAAAAGTTACCAATAATTCCTTTAAATTTCTCGAGTATTTTCTTTGTTCTTTCTGGTGGAAAGTAACTCCTAATATAAGAAATAATAAAGATCATAAATATTAAAAGTAACGTAATCTGAATTGTATCATAAATGAAGAAATGAATAGCTGTTCCAACCTGACTATCTAAATCAATATCAAGCGTTTCTATAAGCCAAGAAACACTACTATCTAACCATGGAAATATCATATCATCAAGTACTTAATTAAATCCATGTTTTCATTCAAGAATTCTTCCTTAATGCTATACTTAATCATGTTCTTGATTCTTCTCGCAGAAATCATATTTAAATCCTTAAATCTCTTCAAATGTTTAGAAGTATTTGCCTGCTTAATTCCTAGTAATTCTTCGATCTCACAGACACATAATTCATCATATTCTAATAGCTTCATAAAAATATTAAATCTGTTCTCATCTGCGAGCAGTTTCAGCACCATAAATTTATTCATTTTCTCCGCCTCCATTACTTTATAGTAATATAACTATATAGTAATATTACCACAGAGTAATAAGTATAACAAGGTAATAAAAAACATCTCTCATCAAGCATCCCCACTCACATAGATAGAAAACTTAAGGCTGCTTCGTTCCCGACCTGACCTAATTCGCTACCAGCTATTGAATGAGGATGATTGATAAGAGATATCAAATCATCAATTTATTTTTTTCTCATTTTTCTAAAAAATTCTGTTACAATTTCTCCACACTCTTCTTCCAATATTCCACTCTCAATTTTTACTTTGTGGTTGAAAGGAAGATCAAACAAATTTGTAATACTTTCATGTGCTCCTGATTTTATATCTTTTGCTCCATAAACTACATTTTTAATTCTTGATTGAATAATTGCACCTGCACACATTGGACACGGTTCGATTGTAACATATAATGTACAACTGTCAAGTCTCCAACTTTTTATTGCTTTGTTTGCTCTTTCAATTGCAATAATTTCGGCATGCCCGGTTGCAAGGTTCGATTTTTCACGTAAATTGTAAGCTTTTGAAATGATTTTCCCATCTCTTACAATAACAGCTCCAATTGGAACCTCCCCTTTTTTAAAACCCTTTTTAGCCTGTTTTAAAGCCATTTTCATATATTTACTATGATTCATTATGTTTTTGAATTCTACCTTTATATGGATTAGGTTTTCGATATACTTTGTGACATGTTCTGCATCTAGCTTCATATGATTCTTCTGCTCCTATTAGTACAATTGGATCAACATATCTTGCTGGTTTTCCATTAACAATTCTCTGTGTTCTCGTTGCAGGACGGCCACATTTTACACAAATTGCCGTTAATTTAGTAACATATTCTGCCAATGAAAGTAGTTTAGGCATAAAGCTAAACGGTTCACCTCTAAAATCCTTATCCAGTCCACTAACAACAACCCTAATTCCTCTACTTGCTAAAAATTCAATAATTTCAACAGCTTCAGAATCTAAGAACTGAACCTCATCAATTGCTACAACATCAGTCATATCATCTATATAATCAAAGACTTGTCTTGCTAAAGAGATATTAACAGACCTAGTTCTATTATTATTGTGTGACACTACTTCGCTTTCAGAAAAGCGATCGTCCATAAGAGGCTTGAAAACCACTATGTGTTTCTTGGCATACTCAAGGCGTTTTACTCTTCTTAATAACTCCTCAGTCTTACCAGCAAACATTGGCCCAGTAATTACTTCAATCCAACCATCTTTTTGATTTAAATACATAATTCCACCCCTTTATTAAACTAATATAATAATACAATAAACACACATAAAAAACAATAAATTTTTAAAAAATTAGAGAATATTTGTGACAATATTATTTTATATTATAAATTATTATTTTGATGTATACAAATGTTTTTTAATAAAATATATTTTCATTACTTAAACGGCTTACTAAAAGGAAAAACCTTTATTTGTAATATCCAAAAAATACTTTGAAAAAACTTTATAATTTTACACAATTATGTTATAATTGTTTGAAATCTAAAATATTATTACAGTTAGGAGAAAACTATGGGCAAAAAATTTGAGATAACAGATGAAAATCGCGAGGAACTACTAAAAGAGATAAAAATTCATTTAAAAAGTCCTGGACCGCTTCTGCCTATTCTTCATTCGGCACAAAGAATATTTAAATGTATTCCAATACCCGTTCAAAAATTAATTTCAGAATATACTGATGTTTCAATTGCAGAAATAAATGGAATTGTTACTTTTTATTCTAGTTTTAGTCTTTATCCAAAAGGGAAACATGTTCTCGGAGTTTGTTTAGGAACTCCTTGTTACGTTAGAGGATCACAAATAATCCTAGATGCAGTTAAAAATGAATTGGGAATTAACGTAGGTGAAACAACAAAAGATGGTTATTTTACACTTGAAGCAATTAGATGTATCGGAACTTGTGGTATGGCTCCTGTTATGAGCTTTGATGAAGAAGTTTATGGAGAGGTTGATGTCACAAAAGCTAAAAGAATAATAAAGAATGCGAGGGGAAAATAATGGAACTTAACAATGTATTAACTCTGTTAAACGCTAAACAATACAACTTAGAATGCCCTATGTGTGTCAAAGAAATCAATTATGCTTTTGTATGTGATTTAATGAGCGATGCTTTGATGTTACTTAAACAAATGCCTAGTTATATTGGTGCCCACGGTGCATTAGTAACAGGTCTAGTAACAAATCAAGCATTAAGAACAGCTGAGATATTAGATTTAGAAACAATTATTTTTGTGAGAGGTAAAACTCCTACTCAATCAGTAATTGATTTAGCTGATGAAATTGGAATAACACTCATTGGTACAAGCCTTACAATGTACAAAACTAGTGGATTGCTTTTCGTTAATGGTATCAAAAGTTACGAATCAGTTCTAGAGGAGCAATAACTTGGAAACTTATTCCAAGGTTTATAATATTGAAAAACATGATATTAGTAACGCTGGTACTATCGCTAGTCTAACAAAAAGAGAATTAAAAAGAAGAGGCTTAACTCGTGAGTTTGTTAAAAAAGTTACAATCGGTTTATATGAAGCAGAGATCAATGTTGTTATTCATTCTTATGGTGGCAATGTGTCTTTAGATATTACCGATGAGTACATTGAAATAATCTTCAAAGATACTGGCCCTGGTATTGATAGCATTGATGAAGCTATGACAGCTGGATTCTCAACTGCAAGCTCTCTTGCTATTGAAAACGGATTTGGTGCAGGTATGGGATTACCTAATATTAAAGCTGTATCTGATGAAATGCTTCTAACTTCATCCAAAGAGGGAACTAGACTATATTTGAAGTTTTATATTAAAAGTGAAAATTATGAAAGTTAAAAACATATTAGAATCAGAACATTTCCAACTTATTTCTGATAACTTGGGAATTGAAAATGAAGTGAACGGTATTTTTTCCTGTGATCTATTAAGTCATGTTATGGGATTTGCAAATGAAAAAAATATTTTGATAACGGTTTTAAATAACATCAATGTTCTAGGGGTTGCAAGTTTACTGGATTTAAGTTGTGTTATTTTTTCTCACAATATCCAAGTAAATGAATCAATAATTAGCAAAGCAAACGATCTCGATATCCCCCTTATAAGAACAAAACTATCGACTTCAGAAACCGTTATTTCTTTATATCAAAGTGGTGTAAACAATTAAATTCTATTATGACCTTCATATGCATTCGGTATTATCTCCTTGTGCAGATGAATTAATGACACCAAATAATATTTTAAACATGGCAATGTTGAAAGGTATCGACTTTTTAGCAATAACAGATCACAATACCACTAAACAGCTTAAAGTAATAAAAGATTTGGAAGATTCTTATGATTTTATTTTTATTCCTGGCGTAGAAGTTACTGTAAAAGAAGATTTTGATGTTCTTTGCTTCTTTAGGTCGTTTAATGATGCACTTCTATTTGATAAATACTTAGAAGACAATCTTGATGGGGAGTGGGGAATATTCAAAGAGACCGATCAAGTCCTCACCAATATATATGATGAAGAAATTGAAACTTTTAATAAACCATTAACTTCAACTAAAATACCTTATAAAAACTTAGTAAATGAAGTGAGAAAACTAAATGGTGCTATTGTTTTATGTCATATTGATAGATCCTCAAAAAGCGCATTAAATACACAAAAATTAGATAATCTTGAATTTGATGCTATTGAGATTTCACAATATGTTAAAGATGAATATCTAAAAAAATATCCTGAATTATTAAAATATAGAATTTTATATAATACTGATGCTCACACATTATTATCGATGTCTGAAAAAGAATACTTTTTTGAACTGAAAGATAAAAGCCTGAAAAGTTTCTTTGATTATCTATTAGGTGAGTCAAATGAATGAGTTATCATTACATATTTTAGATATTTGTCAAAATTCAATTAAAGCAAATGCTGATTTAATTGAAATAATAATTACTGAAGACACAATCAACAATATTTATAAAATAGATATTATTGATAATGGTTCAGGAATGGATAAAAAAACTCTTTCAGAAGTTGCAGATCCATTTTTCACAACAAGAGCAACTAGAAATGTAGGTTTAGGGATTTCTTTATTCAAAATGGCCGCTGAAATGACTGATGGGAGTTTGGAAATTACATCTACTATAAACGAAGGTACTAAAGTATCAACGATATTTCAATACAATCATATTGATAGAGCTCCACTAGGAGATATCGAAGATACATTAACCATTCTCATACTAAATGAAAATATGATAGATATATATTACAAACACATTTATAACAATAAGATATATATCTTTGATACTAAAGAAATAAGAAAAATTCTAGATGGTATTCCATTCACAAATTACGATGTAATCATGTGGATTAAGAACAATATAAAAGAAGGAATTATTAATATTCATAAGGAGGAATCAATATGAAATCATTAGACGATTTAAAAAGAATTCGTGATGCTGCTCAAAATAAAGTTCAGATGCGTGGGAAAAACGATGGAACTAGAATTTTAGTTGGTATGGCTACTTGCGGAATTAGTGCTGGTGCCCGTCCTGTAATGAACAAATTTGTTGAGAAAATTGCGGAATACAACTTAGATAAAATAACTGTTACACCAGTTGGTTGCATTGGTGAATGCGCAATTGAACCTATTGTAGAAGTATTACAAGGAGAAGATAGAACAACGTACTGTAGAGTAACTGTTGAAGGTGTAGAAAGAATTGTCAATGAACATATTATCGGTGGCAAAGTTGTCCTAGATTATGTAATTGGTAAATATAGATTGTAGGTGAAGACAGATGATAGAAAGAGCACATGTCCTAATTTGTAGCGGATCAAACTGTATTGCTCGTGGTGCTAAATCACTTAGAGAAGAGTTTGAAGAACATTTAGGAAACTTAGGAATAAGACACGAAATTAAACTTGTAAATACAGGGTGTGTTGGCCTGTGTGAACAAGGACCTTTTGTAATTGTTTATCCGGAAGGAGTATTTTATGCCTTAGTTAAAAATAAAGACATAAAAGAAATTTGTAATGAACATTTATATAAAGGACGTATTGTTGAAAACCTTGTTTTTGACGAAGCCTTAACTGAAAACAAAGAAGTTAAAGCGTTTGATGAAATTAAATTTTACGCAAAACAAACGCGTATTGCAAACCGAAATTGTGGATTAATAAACCCTGACGATATAGAAGAATACATTGCGAGAGACGGTTATCGTGGTCTTGGTAAAGTATTACTTGAAATGACTCCACTTGAAGTTGT
>DAOVWR010000109.1 GCA_030636545.1 Mycoplasmatota bacterium | reverse complement strand
GAGTGGAACAGGTAAAACTGCAGGATTAGGACACAAAGGTCAAAATTCACGTTCTGGTGGAGGAACTCGTTTAGGTTTTGAAGGTGGACAAACTCCATATTTCAAAAGACTTAAAAAAAGAGGATTCACTAACGTTAATAGAAAAGAATACGCTATTGTAAATATCAGTGAACTTAATAGATATGCTGAAGGAACAGTAGTAAATAAAGATTTATTATTACAAGACAGACTAATTACTAAAATTAATTCAGGATTAAAAATCTTAGGAAATGGAAATCTTGATGTTAAGTTAACTATCCAAGCACAAAAATTTACAGCAAAAGCTGTAGAAAAAATCCAAGCAGTTGGTGGAAGCGTTGAGGTGATTTAGTTGGAAAACATAATTTCGGTATTAAAAAATAAGGATGTAATGAAAAAAATTGCTTTCACATTATTTGCGTTTGCTGTTTATAAAATGGCTACTTATATTCACATACCACTTATTAATCCAGACCAAATCTCGCAATTTTTTGATGATGCAGACGGTGGAATTATTGGCATGGCCAATGCCTTCACAGGGAATGCACTTAAAAATTATTCAATCATAGCCTTAGGTATTGGACCTTATATTACTGCTTCAATTGTTATTCAATTATTACAAATGGATATTTTACCGTTTTTAAAAGAATGGCAAGAAGAAGGAGAAGTAGGGAAACAAAAAATTAACCAATTAACTAGATATATGGCAATCGGATTAGCGTTTATTCAAGCGTTAGCAATGACCTATGGATTTAGATTAACGGGTAATTCAATATTCGATATCGGTGTTGAAAATGTTAACTTCTTAACATATACATATTTAGCAATTGTAATGACTGCTGGATCTGCATTCTTGTTATGGTTAGCTGATCAAATCACTAATAAAGGTATTGGGAATGGTACTTCAATGATTATCGTTGCAGGTATCGTATCAACTATGCCTGGTATGATTAAAAGTTTAGTTGAAGAATATATTCAAGCACCAGGATCAGACATGGGAAGCTATGGTATTTTCGCACTAGTTATATTACTATATTTATTCGTAATATTCTTTGTTACGATTATGCAGTCTGCATATCGTAAAATACCTATTCAATATTCAAATAGACCTTCAGGTTCAAAATTCCAAGGTAGAAGTGATACAAATATACCTTTGAAAATTAACTCTGCGGGTGTAATCCCAGTAATCTTCGCAGTTACATTACTTAGTATCCCAACAACAATCATGAATTTCATGCCTTCAGTTAATTCTACTGTGGGATTATGGATGACAGAATTGTTCTCGTATCAAAGACCGTTAGGATATGTACTTTACGTAGGATTAATCTTTGTCTTCGCATTCTTCTATGCGTTTGTGCAAATTAACCCAGATAAGATTGCGAAAAACTTGCAAACTCAAAATGCTTATATCCCAGGTGTTAGACCGGGTATAGACACAGAAAACTATATTTCGAGATTGTTATTTAAAATAACAGTTATCGGAGCAACATACTTAGTACTAATTGCTTCATTACCAATCTTCGCAACAATGATCTTTAATCTACCTGCTTATGTACAAATTGGTGGAACAAGTTTATTAATCGTAGTTGGGGTAGCAATTGAAACTACTAAACAAATCAAAACACAAACTCAAGATCAAAAATATAGTGGTTTTATTAAGTAAGGTGATTTGTAGATGAAAATACTTGTGATGGGCCCTCCAGGAGCTGGGAAAGGTAGCCAATCAGCGAAAATAGTAGAGAACTACAAAATGCCGAGTATTTCAACAGGACAAATGTTTAGAGAAGCTTATGCTAGCAATGATCCTGTCGGAATAGAAGCAATGAAATTTATAGAACAAGGTAACTTAGTTAGTGATGAAATCACAAACGAACTAGTGAAACATAGACTACTAAAACATGACACAGAAAAAAGTTTCATTTTAGATGGTTACCCAAGAACAGTTACACAAGCTATTGCACTTGATAAGATGTTAGGTGAAATGGGCACTAAATTAGATGCCGTTATCAATATTTTGTCAAGTAATGATGTTCTGTTTGAACGTATGGAGGCACGCCGTGTTTGTAAAGAGTGTGGAGCATCTTATCACTTAGTATTCAAAAAACCTCGAAAAAATGGAGTTTGCGATGAATGTGGTGGAGAGCTTTACCAAAGAGCGGATGATACATTAGAATCAGTAAAACGTCGCTTATCGATTTACGAAACAAAAACAAAACCTCTCTTAGATTATTATGAAAAACAAGGAATACTATACAACGTCAATGGTATGCAACCGTTTAATAACGTGTATGCCGATATTGAATTAGTACTACGTGATTTATAATGGTTAGTATTAAATCTAAAAGAGAAATCGAATTGATGAAAATAGCTGGACGAATAGTCGGCTTAGCTCATCAAGAGATTAAAAAACACATTAAACCAGGCGTATCAACTTACGAACTAGATAGAATCGTAGAACAAGTTGTAAGAGACAATGACGCTATACCTTCATTCAAAGGTTATGGTGGATTCCCAGGAAGTGCTTGTACATCAGTTAATGAACAAGTTGTTCACGGTATACCAAGTAAAAAAGTTATTCTTAAAGAAGGCGATATTATCGGTATCGATATTGGAGCTATGTATAAAGGGTATCATGGAGATAGTGCTTGGTCTTACGCAGTAGGACAAGTTAGTGAAGGAACACAGAAGTTACTAGATGTTACAAAACAATCACTTTTTGAAGGTTTAAAGAAAGCAAAAGCAGGAAACAGATTATCTGATATTTCCCACGCTATTCAAACTTATGCTGAATCATTTGGCTATAGTATTGTAAGAGAATTTGTAGGACATGGACTTGGTAAACAACTTCATGAAGATCCCCAAATTCCTAATTATGGACTTCCCGGTCGAGGAATATTACTGAAACCAGGAATGACATTTGCGATTGAACCAATGGTAAACATGGGTAAAAAAGAAGTAAAGGTTTTAAAAGATAATTGGACCACCGTAACAGTAGATAAGAGTTTAAGTGCGCATTTTGAACACTCAATCTTAATTACTGAAGATGAATGTATCATCTTTACTACGGTAAAGGAGGAATCTTAATGGCTAAAGAAGAAAAATTAGAAATGCAAGGTAAGGTTATAGAATCATTACCTAATACACAGTTCTTAGTAGAACTACCAAACGGACATCGTGTGTTAGCTCACGTTTCTGGTAAAATCCGCATGTATTACATTCGCATTCTACCAGGTGACAAGGTTACGATAGAATTATCACCGTACGATTTAACACGTGGGCGTATAACTTATAGACATAAG
>DAOVWR010000011.1 GCA_030636545.1 Mycoplasmatota bacterium | reverse complement strand
TTTGATTAAATGAAAACAGCATAGATAAGGTTGCAATAGAGAATATGAGAATAATATTCATTAATGTTAATGTCCCTACAAAGAATAAAATAATTGGTAAAATAATTGCTGGTTTCAAGCTTTGGAAAATTCCTTCAAATAAGATATTACTTGCTTCTTCACCTGTCATTTGATTTATTTCATTAAAATCTACGTATCCAAATCCCGTATATGTAAGCCGTAACACAATTCCATCATTAAAGTTCATATGAAATCCTGATTTATAGAAAATAATTGTATTATTATCCGTTATTTCAACACCATCTGTGACATTAAAATAGACATGATATACAGTGTCACGGTTTGTAATATCATACTCATAAACATCGTTGGTCGCGCATAATAATTCATAGTTTTCGATCTTACAATGTGTTGGCAGTCCACTTGGTAACCAACTCGGCAAATCCTCTGCAAATGTCATTCCATACCGACCATAGTCAGGATGTTCTAAATTTACTATCTGCATAGTAATTGGTAAAAAAATCATTAAATTTAGTAAAACAAAATACATAATTACTTTGAATAAACTAGCCTCAAATAAGTCGAATACTTTATTATATTTTATTAAAGACCAAGAAAACATATTCGCAAAAGTTACTTTATTATTCTCCATAAAAATTACCTATCATTTCATTTGATATTCGTAATATTAGTGTGGATTTTGGTCCAATACTTCCATCAAAATTAGCAATTCCATCTGAATAGTAAAGAACTTCTTCATCACTGAAATATAATTGATATACTCCATTACTTACGTTATGTAATACCAGAACTATTTCTTGATTATCAGCATCATAATTAAATACTCGATAATATCCTAATAAAACATTATCGCCATCTTCATAATTGAAAATATCTCCATATTTTAAAGCATTAGAATTATTTCTTAATGTCAAAATAGATTTATATGTGTTATATAGTGAATTAGGATTAGTCATTTGTTCACTAATATTCTCTAAATTAGTATTAAACTCATCAGGAAACCAAGAAGTCGTAAATTCATCACCAAACGGTAAAGGTAATCTTCTTGTTTCATCCCAATATGGTCCATAACTCTTTATTCCAAACATCCCTAATTCTTCGCCATAATAAATAAATGGATTCCCTGGAAGAGTTAATAACATCTCAGCAGCTAATTTTAGTTTATTGGTATCACCATTTAAAATACTAGCCATTCTGTCTTGATCATGATTTTTTAGGAACGGTGCATCCATTCCAGAGTTATCATAGCTATCAATAATTTCATTATATCTAATAATTTTCGAAACATAATCTGTGCTAAATCCGGCATTTAAAGCATGAATTATTTCTCCACCAATTTCAAAATTCAAAGCACTATCCATTGATTGATAAAATAAACTTGAAACACTAAAAGCATCATATATTTCACCAATAATGTAAATATTAGGATATTCAGTTTCAATTTGATATTGGAATAGTTCCAATTGTAGTAATGTGGAATCAATTGGAATTGTTGGTGGTTTAACTTCGTTCACTCCTTCTAAATGAAGAGCTGCATCTAGTCTAAATCCATCTACACCTTTTTCAATCCAATATTTAGCAATATTAACCATTTCTGTTTGAACTACTGGATTACTCCAGTTTAAATCAGGCATACCTGAACCAAAATATCCACAATAATAACCACCGCTCATAGAGTGCCAAATATTTTGTCCCCAAGCACCATTATTATCTAACCGAGAATCACCAGTTGTGATTTTTCGATAATATCCAGCATACTCAGTGTCACCGTTAAGCCACCCTTGAAACCAAGGATGTTGATTTGACGTATGGTTTATAACTAAATCAATTATTATATCAATACCTATAGCGTCAGCTTCATTTAATAAGTTTTCAAAATCAGCCATAGTTCCATAGTCGGAATTAACACCATAGTAATCAGTTACATCATAGCCGTGATATGTTGGTGAAGGATGGATTGGCATTAACCAGATTGCATTAATTCCTAAATCATTTAAATAATCTAACTTTTCAGTTATCCCATTAAAGTCTCCTACTCCGTCTCCATCACTATCAGCAAAACTTCTTACAAAGAGTTGATAATACGTTCCAGAGTTTGGATAAACCTCACTAAAATCAATTACAACAGGATCCGGATCTGGATCTGGATCTGGGTCAGGATCTGGTTCATTTTCTTTACAACCAGCCATTGCTAGGATTGTTATAAACATCATTAACCCTAATAAGATTTTTTTCATAATATCACTCCTTATATCATATAAACAATATCATAATAACATATTATTGTAAATATCTTACCATATGTAACCCTTACCTAATTAAAAGATAGAGTGAAATTTACTCTATCTTTTTTTTGAATAATAAGATCCTAATATTCTTAACATATCAGTTTTATATTTGATAACTTCCAGTGCTTGTTTTATTTCAGGATTATCAATGTTCCCGTAAAAATCAATATAAAACAAATACTCCCCTAAAACACTTTTCCTTGGACGTGATTCTATTTTAGCTAAATCAATATTCCTAATGGCGAATTCATGTAAGATATCATATAATGCTCCAGGCATGTTAGCCTTAGCAGCACAAACAATTGATGTTTTATTATGAAACCCAATCACTTCTAAAGACTTAGTAATATATATAAATCTTGTTGAGTTATACTTACTATCTCTTACACTGTCTAACAATATATATAAATCATCTTTAATAGCATGTCTTGAAGCAATTGCTGCGTAAGTATCATCGTGCTTAGCTAAACTCTTAATAGCTGCAGATGTACTTGTTGTAGTAACCTCACGATATTTTCCAATGCTCTTTCTTAATGTATTTCTACATTCAGCAAGTGCATGGGAATTCGATATTACAAATTTGATTTTTGCTAAATCTTGCGTTTTTGATATCAATGATAACTCGATATCAGTAACAATTTCTCTATTAATATGAAAATCAGATTCAGTTAATTTATCTAGTACTTCCGTAATTGAGCCATCAATTGAATTTTCAATAGGAACGACTATACCAATTACTTCATCTTTTCTCAATGCTTCAAATAAACGATAAATATTTTTATAAGAAACTAGTTCTCTTTTCACATAAAATGATGCAGCTGCAAAATAAGTAAATGAGTTTTCCGGACCTAAATAACCAATCATATTAGCTACCCCACTTTCATCATTATAAATTTTCTATTGTAATATTTGTTTTAGCTTCTTTAAAAACGTAGTCGATAGAATCTTTAGTAATATTCAAAATTAAATATGATGGAACCATCTTTGATCTTGGACTCTTAATACTACCAGGATTCATCATTAATAAATCATTTACTTTGTCTACTCTAGCTACATGGGTATGTCCATAAAGAGCGATATCATATTCATTTGATAACGTATGATTTAATAACTTCATTAATGATTTATGAACTCCATATTTATGACCATGTGTTAAGAACAGTTTTTTTCCTTCTATTTCTAAGACACTTTCATAACCAAAGCCAGCATCTCATGGATAATTTCCTTTAATTGCGATAATATCTAAATCCATTAAAAAGTCTAATGGTAATTCACTATCCCCTAGTGAAATAAAATAATTAGCATCGGGATTAAAACTAATAATCCGTTCAATTATTATTTTGCACCCATGTGCATCACTAAAAACAACTACCTTCATCTTAATCACCTTCTTCTTTATAATTATATCAAAGTATTGTGAAAATACTATGGATTAGGTGAATATTAAAAATAAAAAGTAGAGAAAATGCCTCTACTCTTTATAAAATATTAATAATTAGTTTTTTGTTTTTCAAAGTAAGCTTTTGGATGCATACATACAGGGCACATCCCCGGAGCTCTTTTTCCAAAATGAATATGTCCACAGTTTCTGCAGAACCAAGCAGTTTCTCCTTCGCTAACAAAAACAATGTCTTTTTCAATATTCCCTAACAACTTGCGATATCTTTCTTCATGCTCTTTTTCGATTTTAGCAATCATTTTAAATGATGCGGCAACTTTTGGGAATCCTTCTTCAAGAGCAATTTTTGCGAATTCAGGATATATTTCATCCCACTCTTCAAATTCACCTTCAGCAGCTGCTAATAAATTATCAGTAGTTGCTCCTTCAATACCTGCAGGATATGTAGCAGTAATTTCTAATGCTCCACCTTCTAAATGTCTAAAAAAGATTTTAGCATGTTCATATTCATTTGCAGCTGTTTCTAAGAATAAAGCAGCAATTTGTTCATACCCTTCTTTTTTAGCAATTTTAGCAAACATTGTATAACGATTTCTAGCTTGTGATTCTCCAGCAAAAGCTTTCAATAAGTTTTGTTCAGTTTGAGTTCCTTTTATTGACATGGTATTCCTCCTTTTATATTTATCTAACATAAAAATTATATCACTATTTAATTACTTTTTAAATACTTAATTAACTTTAGTAAACACTTTCCGCGATGGCTAATTTTATTCTTTTCTTCTAGACTTAATTCTGCTAAATTTCTCTTTAACCTTGGTACGTAAAAGATTGGATCATAGCCAAATCCGTTTGTGCCAATGAATTCTTTGCTAATTTCTCCGTATAGATAATCCTCAAAGAAAATTGGTTCTTTATCTAACGAATAAAGACACATAGTCGTAACAAAACGGGCTTTTCTATCAGTAATCCCAACAAGGTTTTTAAGTAACAATTGATTGTTATCATCATATGTTTTATTAAGTCCACTATACCGCGCTGAATATACTCCTGGATCATTATTTAATGAAAATACTTCTAGTCCTGAATCATCTGCGACAACAGTTTTACGTAGATAATTAGATAGCTCTTTTGCTTTCTTTAAAGCATTTTCTCTAAATGTTACTCCATTCTCAATTATTTCTGGAAATTCCTCAAAATCAAACAATGTTAAAACATTGTATCCAAGAGGTTCTAACATCTTTTTCATCTCTATTATTTTATGCTGATTTTTAGTTGCGATTACAATTTCTTTCATGATTTATCACCTATTTACAGTATACCATAAAAAAAAGGCAAATTGCCTTTTCCTATTAATTTCTATGGCTAGCAGAGGAGTTGCTACTTATTTTAACAAGTTTTACTCTGGCATGTTCAATATTCTTTTAAAAATTCAATAAATTAATTCTATATACATTTGTTCAAATTCTTTAACTAAATGCTACAAATAACTCAATAAATTAATTCTATAAACATTTGTTCAAATTCTTTAACTAAATGCTACAAATAATTCAATAAATTGATTCTATAAACATTTGTTCAAATTCTTTAACTAAATGCTACAAATAATTTAATAAAACAAGATAATATTGCTACTAGATTCACTACTAAAATTAATTAAACAACTCCTCTACGTCACCTGCTACTGCCAGACATGGAAATTAATAAACTAATTTGTAAATAAAATCATAATCATCTTACAATTTATTTTACCATTTATTATATAATAATACAAATTTTAAAAAAATCTAGCAACTCAGAACAATATTAATCTTTTTCTGTTTATCTCTAATTTTACTTAATATAAAAAAAAGCCATTTTAACGGCCTTTTTTGATTTCAATAAATTAACTAAGCATATTTGTCTCTTTCAAATAAAATACTGTCTAATGCTAAATACCCAAACAAAGAGTATAAAACTGATACACCGATTGTTAATTGAAGATACAATGCACTTAAATCCCATGTAATATTAAGGACTGGGGCAGTATCAATAGCTATTAGATAAATGATATATAAAATACTTGAATATTTCAAAATAAGTAAAAAAGATATTGCTACTAGTGCTATTCCTACTCTTCTTCTAAAATAATATGATGGTTCTAATGTAAGACCTACAACAAAGAAGAAGAAAATAATAAGCACTACTAAATATAGTGATAATCCTAAAAAGAAATTCAACCATGCATAAGATCCATAAGCTGTTAAACTAGCTAGAAAAGATGCAATAGATATAATAAAGAAAGCAACAGCTATCTGTTTAACCGCTGGAATAAATTCCATCGATTTAAACATAAATATTGGAACTAAAATAAAACTAAGTAAATCAAAAAGTGCATATAGAAAAATACTTTCTACGTGTAGTGCATAGAAAATTCTTGGTAAAATAATATAAAACAATAGAAAAGTACTAACTACAATAAGTCCTACATACAATCTTCTCATAATATCCTCCAGTAACATTTATCTTTATAGTGTAAGTAAACTACACATACATTATAACATCTTTATCAAAAGTTTTCTAATATGTTACTAATTTAATTATAAATTAAAATACTGCTATTTTCAATCAACTGCTAGTTTACTTATCAATCGCATTATTTTAAGTTATCTTTTCTTGTTCTTTATAAAAACCGACTTTATATTCTAAAAAATATGTCTAATAAAAACATAGAATAGTTCATTAAATAGTTTTATTATTCCCAATTCATTTTTTTATAATCTATAGTAGTTGAGGACATTTTACGGCTAAAAATGGAGATTCCACTATAAATTCAACCTCAGGTTTAGTTAATTAAACTATTCAGTTATTTAATTCAAGGGAATTATTAGTTATAATTTAGTTGAGGTGGTAATATGAAAGACAATAAAATTGCTGAAATTTTGATAAAACTTAGAAAAGAAAATAATTTTACTCAAAGCGATCTTGCAGACAAACTTGATGTATCTTTCCAAGCTGTAAGCAAATGGGAAAGAGGAGAAAACTTACCTGATGCTTATTCATTAATAGAAATTGCAAAAACTTATGGAATTACTGTTGATGAGATTCTTAAAGGAGAGTTAAATCAGAGACAAGTAAAAAAAGGCCTTAGTAAAACAATTCGAAGTGTATTAATTACATTAGGTTTTGCTTTACTAATGATTGCACCAATACCTTATCTAACAGCTGATCAATTTAATAGCTCAGGTAATATAATAGCTGCCCTAATCACTTCAATGTTAGGGATTTCAATATTACTCTTCGTATTTTTAGAAATAAATCAGCATAAAGAACTAACAGAAACTAGAAGAGATGAAATTAGAAAAGACAATATTGTTTATGGGTTTTGTGCTTTTATCTTCTTAGGCGCAGGTCTTATTTGGGGTCTTTGGCATGTAGCTTGGATTATCTTTATTTTAGGATATGCCGTAACATTGATACTAAAAAAATAGTCTTTAAAAAGGCTATTTTTATTTACTTGATTTTTCAAATAAATAAATAACTTATTAATTTACTAAGTATAAATCTCTAAAAAAATAAACTCTCACGAGTTTATTTTCTAAGCCAATTATTAAATTTATCTAAATCTGTATTTTTACCAATTAGTAATAGTTGATCTCCAGTTTCAATAACATCAGCTGGAGTAGGAATAATAATATCTCCATCTCTTCTAATTGCGACCACATTAATATTGAATTTATTTCTTACATCTAAATTTATTATTGTTGAATCAATAATTTTTTCAGTTGCGTAAACAACGATAAAACTATGACTTTCATTTAAATCAATATAATCTAAGACATTGCTAGAGACAATTTTACTAGCTAATCTTTTTCCTGATTGTTGTTCTGGTTGGACTATTTCATCAGCTCCAAGTTTCAATACAACTTTAGCATGATCTGCATTTTGAACTTTAACAGTAATTTTTTTAACACCTAGATCTTTTAAGATTAAAGTTGTTAATATACTACTTTGCAGTTGTTCCCCAATTGCTACTACAACATGATCAATACTTGAAATACCTACTTCTTTTAATGCCAATGCATCTGTTGTATCTAGTGTTACTGCGTGAGTTGCTATTTTGCTCATTTTAGCAATAACTTCAGGATTTTTATCAATTACTAATACATCTACTTCTTTTTTTATTAATTCTTCTACGACGCTTTGTCCAAAGCGTCCCATACCGATTACAGCAAATGATTTTTTCGCCATTTTTATCACCCTTATTTCATTAGATTTTAAACCTTTGAATAACTGTTTCCTTTGGCTTTCTATATCTTACCAACTATATTATCATATGTCAAATAATTATTGGCTATTTAGTCTATCTTAATTATATAATATTATGTTATAATTGTCACTAGAGGTGGTATTATGGCAAAAAACAAGATGAACTACATTATCTTAGGAATCTATGTAGCTTTAATGATATTTATAACAATCTTTCAAGTTATTGTAATATTAGCATATCCCGCAATTTTAGAAAATGATGCTTTATTAGTAACGTTTAGTAGCATTACTAACTTATTGCTATACTTACCTTTATTCCTTTTATTCGTGATAATTTTTAGAAAGTATTTAAGAAGTGCCTTTATTGACTTAAAAGCAGATAAACTTAGGTACCTTATTATTATAGTTGTAGGATTTATTACAATGTTGATTGCCTCGATTGCTATTATTTATATCTTAGAGTTTTTAGGTGTAACAGAAACTAGTGAAAACCAAGAAGCTTTAAATTTGTTACTTGAAGGAACATTGTTTGATAAGATAGCGTTATTCAGTTTTGCAGTACTACTTGTTCCGTTAATTGAGGAAATGGTATTTAGAAAAGCTGTCCTAGATATCTTTCACTTCGAACCTAGAGTCAATGATGGAAGTAAATTATACAAAGTTAAAAATGTCTTGTTAGCAACAATCGCGATTTTAATTAGTAGTTTTACATTCGGTCTTATCCATGTCATGTCAGGTGACTTTATTCAAATTATTTATTATGGTGGACTCGGAATTATTTTAGGTGTTATTTATTTAGTAGCTAATAAAAATATTTTGGTTCCCATCGCAGTTCATTTTTTGCTCAATTTCATGGTTACTACAATCCTTCTATTTGGATAAATAAAAGGTTCACTTCCTTAGCGGAGTGAACCTTCTTTTAATATTTCATAGACATCTCTATTTTGATTATAATTAGCTAATTCAAGCACGGTATATCCACTGTGTTTTTTTGTATAATCAATATCTCTTTTTAAAAGATGTTTGATGATATCAATATCGCCAACAATTGTGGCGTAATAAATCGCATCATCATTGAATGAATCAATATTCTCAATCGAAGCATTATATTGTAATAATCGTTCTACTAAATAAGGTTCCTTATTCATTATTGCGTAAAATAATGGGGTATTTCCAAAGATATCTGCTTCATTCACATCCGTTATTGGAATTAAGGAATCAGCTTTATCAAACTCATTCATGACTATGCTGAATGTTAAGTGGTTTTCCTTTAGTTTTGCTTGGTATTGTTTATCATTTTTTAATTTGTTAAAAATCTCAACTGATTCATAGCGATTTTTAAGAATTGCTAAATCATAAGGTGATTGATTGTAATTGTTTTTATCATAGCTTGTTAAGCCATGTTTTAAAAATAATTCTACCATATCAGTATGAGGATGCTCAATTGCTAAGTGAAGTGGTGTAAAATGATAGTAAGTTTTTGAATAAGGATTAACTCCTAATTCAATTAAGTAAGCGGCAATATCGACAGTTGAATATAAGGCAGCGTAATGATGAGTTGATTGAAGTCTAATATCAAGGGAATTGATGATTGCTCCTCTTTCAACTAAAAGTTTAACTCCCTTAATCTTTTTACTTCTTACTGCGTATTGAATCATTGAAGTTCGATTCTCGTCTACAGCGTAAATATTAGCGTGATAATCAAGTAATAAGTTTAAAACTTCAACACTACCTTTAAATGCTGCTCTGTGAAGTGGTGTTTGAAGTGAATTATTAGGATGGTTAGGGTCAGCGTTATTATCAAGTAATAGTTTTACTAAGTCTACTGCACCCATGAATGATGCGATATGCAGGGGTGTTTCATTATATTTATCTCCTAAATTAGGATTTAGTCCTAATTCAAGTAATAACTCCATTGAATGAATTGCTTTGTTTCTTGCTGCTAAATGCAAAAGTGTTTGTGAACGATCATCAATAACAAAGATATCACTACCTGATTCATAATACTTAACTATGTATTTCGTGTCATTAGTTAAAACAGCTATAAAAATTGATGCACTAATACCATTTCCGTACTTTAAATATTTATCTAGATTAATCGTTACCACCTCCTTAACATACATAAAAAAAATACCACAAAACTAAAAAAAATACTACCAAATTAATGGAGTATTTTTTTTATTATCTAATAATTATTATCTAACTGCGTCTTTTAAAACTTTACCAGCTTTGAAAGCAGGTGATTTTTGTGCAGGAATATTAATTTTTTCGTTAGTTCTTGGGTTGTGACCAACTCTTGCTTTACGATCTCTTACTTCAAATGTCCCAAATCCTGTAAGTACAACTTTTTCCCCTGCAACTAATGATGCTTGAATAGCTTTTAATGTAGAATTTAATGCTAATTCAGAATCCTTTTTAGTTAATCCTGATATTTCTGCAACTTTCGAAATTAATTCTGTTTTGTTCATATCATTACCTCCTTTTAGATTTTTACTACCTACATTATAGCAAGTATACGGCTCTATTGCAAGACTTTTCCACTTTTTTGTATCTAAAAACCACAAATTATTAAAATTTGTGGTCAATAACGCTAGTTGGCTACAACACTAAATAAAACCCCTTTCAAATGAGTGATTATTCATATGTGGGTAATTTTACTCAGCCTTCGAACTTCTTCCAAGAAGCATTTTAGTTGCTTCATCAGAACTCATCTTATTGAATAGAACCTCGTATATAGCGCTAATTATAGGCATATCTAGGTCTTTATTCTTTGCGAATTTATAAGCTGCTTCACATGTTCTAATTCCTTCGACAACCATTGTCATCGAATTCAGTGTTTCTTCTAAATCTTTCCCATGCCCAATCTTATATCCGGCTTGGAAGTTACGAGAATGGGGGCTTGTACAAGTTACAATTAGATCCCCAATTCCGGTTAATCCCATTATACTTTTTGGGTCTGCACCGTATATTTCATAAAATTTTTGCATTTCAACAAGGCCCCTTGTGATTAACGCGGCTCTTGCATTGTCACCTAGTCCTTTACCGGCAATTAGACCTGAGGCTAATGCGAATATATTCTTTAATGCTCCACCCATCTCTGCTCCTTTAAGATCAGTTGATGTGTAGACACGAAAATACTGAGTATTATGGAACAAGTTTTGAACAAATTGAGCGTTTGACTCAATTTCACTAGAGGCAGTTATTACCGTTGTTAATCCTTTAATAACTTCTTCAGCATGACTTGGTCCACTAAGAGATACAAAACCTTTTAAAAATTCTGGTAAAATCATCTCTGAAAAGATTTCAGAAATTCTTAAAAAAGTTTCTGGCTCAATCCCTTTTGCAGCATTTATAAAAAGTTTTGGTGATTTGATATATTTGTTGGCTTCTTTAATTGCGTTTCTTAGTACTTTTGTTGGGACAACGAAAAGTAATGTATCTGAGAAATTTATTGCTTCTTCCATACTATTAGTAGCAATAATATCTTCAGGGATATTTTCATCTAGCTGAAGACAGATATGAAGATCATTAATCTTATTAACTGTCTTAATGTTTACATCATAAACGAGTACTTCGTGATTGTTATCACTTAGCACTTTTGATAAAGCTAGTCCCCATGACCCTCCACCAATAACAGTTATTTTCATATTAATCACGCTTTCTTAAAATTAATTTTATTGGAGTACCTTCAAAATCAAAGGATTCTCTTAAGCGATTTTGAAGATATCTTTTATAGCTAAAATGCATACAATTTTCATCATTCACAAACAAAATAAATGTTGGTGGTTTTGATGTAACTTGTGTTGCGTAATATACTTTTAAGACTTGCCCATTGTGCTTCTTAGGTGGGTTTACATACATTGCGTCTAAAACAACATCATTCATTACACTTGTTTGAACACGTCTTGTATAGTTCTCAAAGACTTTTTTAACGTGCGGGAATAATGTGTTTACTCTTTGATGAGTTAAGGCTGATAAAAAGATTAAAGGCGCAAATGTAATGAATTGAAAATGTGATCTTAATTCTTTTTCCCAACGGTTCATTGTATTTGTATCTTTTTTTATTGTGTCCCATTTGTTAACTACTAAGACAATTCCTTTTCCAGCGTCAACTGCGTAACCGGCGATTTTTTTATCTTGTTCTCTAATCCCCGTTTCAGCATCAATTAAGATTAAACAAATATCTGAACGATCAATTGCACTAAGTGCTCTTAAAACACTGTATTTTTCAGCGTTTTCATAGACCTTTCCTTTTTTTCTTAATCCAGCTGTATCAATAACAACATAGTCTTGTTCTTCATATGTGAAGAGACTGTCAATTGAGTCTCTTGTTGTTCCTTCTATTTCGGAAACAATTACTCTTTTTTCGCCAAGTAATGAATTTGTAAGTGATGATTTACCCACATTTGGTCGACCGATTATGCATAATTTAATTCTATCTTCAGCATATTTAATATCTTCTATTACTGGTAAATCATGAATTATTTTATCTAGTAAATCCCCAATTCCAACACCATGTTTACTACTAACAGGGACTGGGTCTCCTAGTCCAAGTGAATAAAACTCATACATTGTATCAGTTAAATTGATGTCATCCGCTTTATTGAGAGCAACAACTACTGGTTTTCCTGCTTTATATAACATTCTAGCAATATACATATCTTCATCAGTTATTCCCGATCTAATATCACATAATAATAGAATTAAGTCGGCTTCTTGGATAGCGATTTCTGTTTGATTCTTTATTTCATGGATAAAAGGGGCATCTTTAAAGTCGATGCCTCCGGTATCTATAATATTAAATTGTCTTGTAAGCCATTCACCTTTACCGTAAAGACGGTCTCTTGTGATTCCTGGTTCATCATCGGTAATTGCTAAACGGCTTCCAATGATTCTGTTAAATAGTGTTGATTTACCAACATTTGGTCTACCAACTATTGCGACTGTAGGCAACATAGTACCAAATCCTTTTTATTTTTTCTCTTCTAATTCTTTTTTAAATAAATCACCAATTGTCGTTGGTTTTGCTTCTTCTTCAGTTTTTAAGTATTCAGCAAATTCTTCCTTTTGTTTTGCATCTAATAGTTGTTTAATGCTGACAACCATTTTCCATTCTTTCTTATCTACTTCTAAAACTAAGACTTTAATTATCTCTTCAAATTTAAGAACGTCACCAGCTTTTTCGACTCTTTCATTACTAATTTCGCCGATTGGCAAGTAAGCATTAACGCCTTGAATTTTAACTAAAGCACCACGGCTTTGTAGTTCAACTACTTGTCCAGATATTTCTTCACCCATTTTAACTGTTACGTCATTCCATGGATTATATGATAAATGTTTTTTAGATAATCCCATTTTACGTTTTTCAACATCGATACTAACGATTTGTAGTTCAAGGCTATCGCCAACTTCTACTTCACCAGCTAGATTTGTTTTAGGATCCCATGAGTAATCATTACTACTAATTAAACCAATAACATCACGAGATACTTCGACAAGCATACCTTTTGCCATTTTACGAACTATTTTACCAGTAACTTTATCGCCAACTTTATGTTCTTTGGCGTAGATTTGCCATGGTGTTTCTAAGAGTTTTTTAATACTTAGTCCAACACGTTTTTTCTCTAATCTAATTATTTCAACTTTAACTGTTTCTCCTTCAGTTAATACATCACTTACTTTAGCTACTTGGTGATGAGAGATTTGTGAGATATGCACTAAACCTTCCATTATACCGATTGAAACAAAAGCCCCAAAATCAACGACTCTAACAACTTTTCCTTCGATTACTTGTCCTAATTTATAGTTTTTGAATTCTTCTTCTTTTTGAACTCTCATATCTTCTTCTAAGATTTTTTTTCTAGAAACAATAATTTTACGGTATCCCGTTTCAATGATTGTACATTCTAATGTTTTATTTTCAAAGTCAGCTGCTTCAATTCTTTTAGTATCAATTTGTGATAAAGGCATAAACATTTCAACACCTTCATGCATTACTACTAATCCACCTTTAGTGACTAGCTTAACCTTAACTGTAATACGTTCGTTATTACCAGCAGCATCTCCAAATTTATTTCTTTTTTCGTCTCTTAAAATATCAATTCTTGATAATAAGATTTGTTGGTTGTCTTGATCAATACGTCTGATTTTAGCAGTGATTATGTCTCCTTCTTTGACGACATCTTTACACGAACTTATCTCATCTAAAGTTAATGCTTTCTTGTGAATTACTCCTTCAGAAAAAGCTTTTAAATCAACGTATACTGATTCGTCAGTTACATAGAATACTTTCCCCTCTACTACCATTCCTACTTTAACTTTTTTCATTTCAAAATCCATGTTATTCTTCCTCTCGAACTGTCTTTATGATTAACGCTACAACTTCTTCTATTGTTAAATCTGATGTGTCAATTTTAATTGCATCATCAGCTGATTTTAACGGGCTGTGTACTCTTGTAGTGTCTAGATAGTCTCTTCTTTCTATTTCTATTTCTATTGTGAATATATCACTTTCAATTTTTCTTTCTAAATTGTCTAAATGTCTTCTTTGAGCTCGTTGTTTAATTGAAGCTGTTAGAAAAAATTTATAATCTGCATCGGGTAAAACTTTGTAGCCTATGTCACGTCCATCCATGACAACACTATGTCTTTTAGCCATTTTTTGTTGCATCCGTACTAAGTCTTGTCTAACTGAGTAATAAGAGGATACTAAAGAAACATGATTAGATACTTTTGTTTCCCTGATTTCTTCAGAAACATCAGTACCATCCATAAATAGATTTGTATTAATAAATTTAAACTTTGTTTTTTTAACAAAATCGAATGATCTTTCGTCTTCTAAATCAACGTTTAAATTCATTGCTTTTAAAGTAATTGCTCTATACATTGCCCCAGTATCAATATAAATGTAATTTAAATTGTTGGCAATGAGTTTAGCAATTGTACTTTTCCCAGCTCCAGCTGGGCCATCAATGGCTATTTGGATGTTTTTCATAGTTTCACCTCTTTACATCATTTTTTATTATATCAAAAAACACTATAATATCATAATATATTTTAAATAATATTTATAATAAGAATAACTTATAAAAAACACTTCAATTTTAGGAAGTGTTAATTAACTAAATTTTTAAGTTGTTTTAACTCGTATGGTTTTAGTAAACGATGCTCACCAATTCGCATATTTTCTAATGTTACTGCGCCAAATCTTACTCTTTTAAGTTTTAAGACTTTGTGCCCAGTAAATTCAAACATTTTTTTAACTTGGTGATATTTTCCCTCAGTTATAGTAATTGTTGCTAAGGTTGTTAAATTCTTTTTATTATATTTAACATCTTTTATTTTTGCTTTTTTAGTTTTGTATGTATCTAGTTTAATTCCCCGACAAATCAATGTTGATTCTTCTTTTCTGAGTAGCCCTTCAAGTTTAACATGATACTCTTTTTCAACATGATTTTTTGGACTTGTCATTTGATTTGTGAAATCTCCATCGTTGGTCAATAATAATACTCCTGAAGTATCATAATCTAGTCTACCTACAGGATAAATTCTTTTACTGTTTGGCACTAAATCTAAGACCGTTTTACGACCAAATTCATCACTTGTTGTGCTGACATATCCTTCGGGTTTATATAGTACATAATAAACTTTTTCTTCTCTTTGGATAAGTTTTCCTTCAACATAGATGATGTCTTTAGAAGTAACTTTTGTACCTAGTTCAGTTACGATTTTATCATTCACTTTTACTTTTCCAGCAGTAATTAAGTCTTCAGCTTTTCTTCTTGATGTATAACCACTGTTGGCGATAACTTTTTGTAATCTTTCCATAAATCTCATCTCCTAAGAACAAAAAGAGGTTGCCCTCTTTTATTCTTTTTCATTTTCCTCAATTGTTAAATGTACATAATGGATCCGGCGATCCTTAATATCTTTAACAACAAATTTTAATAATATTTTTCTTGGTTCTTCTTCGTCATGATTGTAGTTAATTATTTCTTGAACATAACTATAGGAATCATCCACCTCAGGAATATCTTCAATCATATCGTAAAGCCAACCAGATAAACTTGAATAATGAGATTCAGGAGGGTTTCCTAACTCTAAATCATCAAATAAATCTTCTAAATCTATTTCGGCATTTATGCCATATTTATTTTCTTTTAATGGTTGAATAAATTCATCTTCAACCTCATCATGTTCATCATATATTTCTCCTACTAATTCTTCTAAAGCATCTTCCATTGTGACAATACCACTAGTACCACCATATTCATCACTAACAATAGCTAGGTGAAGATTTTCTCTTTGAAGTGTTTCTATTAGTGTATCAACACGCATCGCAGTTGATACATAAAAAGGCTCTTTCATCATTTCTCTTACATTAATTTTCTCACCTTTAATTAAATTAGTAAAAAAATCTCTTTCAAATAATATACCAATAACATTATCACGATTATCCTCAAAAACAGGTAATCTTGATAAAGTGTGTTTAAAGAAAGTTTCTTTTATCTCATCGATTGTGTCTTCAATATCAATAGCGATCATATCAACTCTAGGTGTCATTATTTCATAGATTTTTTTCTCACTTAAATCTAAAACACTTTGAAGCATTTCTGCTTCATCTTCATCAATTGATCCTTCTTCTTCCATTGTATCGATAATTGTTTCTAACTCGTCTCCTGTCACACTTACTTTTGCTTCTGCGTCTTTAACAATCCATTGTTTAATCTTTAAGAAAATCCAAGTGAATGGTTTCCCAATTTGAATAATCCAATACAAAATGCCACTTATTTTTAAAGCGACGTTTTCTGAATTGTTCTTTCCAAAACTTTTAGGAACTATTTCCCCAAAAATTAATATTAATGTTGTCATTACTAAAGTGTTTGCGACGTTTATTAGTGTTGGTTCATTCACAAATATTTTTGAGAACACTCCGACACTGACAGTAGCTAGTGCGATATTAGCTAAATTGTTTCCTACTAAGATAGTTGATAACGTTAAATCAAAATGATCAGTTATCCATAGTGCTTTCTTGCTACCTTTTTTACTATTTTCAATGAATGTTTTTAATCTAATCACATTGACACTCGAAAATACTGTTTCACTCATTGAAAAGAAAGCTGAAACAGCTAATAGAATAACAATTAATAAAATCGTATACGGTGAGACGTCTGTGATGCTAAGTAAATAACTGGCGGAATAATCCAATTTGTTTCACTCCCTTATGCTCTTGTATCATATTTTCCGGTACTTGTATTAACGACGATTTTATCGCCTTCTTTAACAAATAAAGGAACTTGTAGTTTAAATCCTGTTTCTACAATTGCGTCTTTTGTCGCAGTCTGAGCTGTGTTACCTTTAACAGCAGGGTCTGCGTGTGTTACTAATAATGTTACTTTTTCAGGAATATCTACTCCTAAAATTTCACCTTCAAAACTAATTACATTTACTTCCATACCTTCGATGATAAAGCTTAACTGATATTCTAAACTTTTTTCACCAATTTCAACTTGTTCATAAGTATCATTATTCATAAACACATAAGTGTCTCCCATGGCGTATAAATAACTCATTTTATCTTTATCAATGTGAGCTGGTGCTACTTTTTCTCCTGCTCTCCATGTTTTATCTAGAATACCGTGCGTACGTAAATTTCTTAATTTAGAACGGACAAATGCTGGTCCTTTTCCTGGTTTAACATGTTGGAATTCCATAACCATATAGATATTTCCATCATGTTGGATTGTAATACCTGTTTTAAAGTTGTTTGTTGAAATCATATTCTCACTCCTAATCCTAGATAATATTATATATAATATTTCCCTATTTGTCTATATATATGTCAAATCTCTATTTAAAAAATAAAAATCTAGGTGTGCTTTTTAAGTATTCAATGTATTCAGCCCCGTACTTATCAATACAATCTAACTCTTGGGCAACTAATGAAGGTATTGCGAGAAGTGGGAAAATAATTGCGTAAATAATAATTATCCATGTCCCTGAAATCAACCCTAGTCCAATCCAAGATAAATAATACATTACCTGCATCGGATGTCTACTATACTTGTAAATCCCTTTAGTTACTGGGGTTGATAAATCAGCATTAGAGAAAATCCACATAGCATAAACTGAACAAAAAATTCCAACTGAGTAGATAACTACGCCGATATAGAAATATATTGAATTAACTTTAATTGGCACAAATATTGTATAAATAATACTTAACTTACCAAAGATAATCATAAAGAATATCGAAAATACTTTACTTAGATTACTACTATATTTTGGAAAAGTTAAAATCCTTTTTTTAGAGTCTTTTGTAATATTTCCCATAATAAAAAGACTTATGATTCCATAAATTACTGGGAACCAAAATAGGTTAGATAAGGAAATTGAATGTATTGGGAAAAATTCCATAATCTACTCCTTTTTAAAAAGAATAATTTCTCTATGTTAATTATACAATATATTTCAGTAAATATACACACTCATTGACATCAATGATAATTACCTTTATAATTTCAGTAGTTAGGAGTGATTATATGAATATATGGTCGGGAATTATCGCAGTTATTGTCGGAGTCGCAATGGGGTTAGTGATAGTCGCTAAAAGAAATGTTAATCATGATGCTATTCACATAATTAACCGTGAAGATTTTGTTAAAAATATGCGCAAAGGACAACTTGTTGATCTTCGCAAAAAAGAGGACTTTGAACAAAAAAAGATTAAGGGTGCTCGTAACTTCAAGCCTAATCAAATAGCTACTAAAAATTCTAAATTAAGAAAAGATCAGTCAGTTTATTTATATTGCTCTAATGGTAAGAAAAGTAATCGTACTGCTAAAAAGATGAGCAAAGAAGGTTTCAAAAACATTTATATCCTTGAAAAAGGATTTGAAAATTATTAAATAAAAAGAACTTCAAACAAAATTGAAGTTCTTTTTTTTATTTTATGAAAAATCCTCCTATTAATAACGCTACTACAATCATTAGTGCTGGATGCACATTAAATGATGGAATAAATTCGTTGAGTAAGGTTATTGCCAATGCTACAACAAAGAGTCCGAAAACAATCCAAGTATTAGTACTGCCAAAATTAATATCTTTTAAAAAGCTTGATCTTGCCATACTTAGTGCAACTCCAGCAATTAAGATAACAACGACTGGTTTAGCTGCAGCCTGCATTCCTTGTACGAAGGCTGTATCTTTATATTCTAAGAAAATATTGAATAATAATAAGATAGCTATTGTACTTGGTAAAATCATTCCCATTAGGGCAATAAACGCACCCAAATATCCATGTAAATCATAGCCGATGATAATACTCATTTTTGTCGCAATAGGTCCAGGTAATGTATTACCCATTGTTAAGTAATCAGCAAATTGCTCTTCAGTGAGCCAGCCGTAGTTTTCAACTACTTCTTCTCTAATTAGTGGTATAGTTGCTTGTCCTCCACCAAATCCAAATACTCCGGGTTTAATGAATGCCCAAAATAACTCTAAATATTTATGCATAATTGCTCCTCCTAATAATGTGCAATAAAGCCGTCACATCTTGTTTCTGTGCCTACCTTATAACCATCTTTTTCTTTTAAGATTATTTGTCCTCGACCAAATCCACCACTTTGTTCTTCAATGTTGATTTGGTGACCTAGTTGTTTAAGTTGTTTAATGATTTTTGAATCAAGACTTTTTTCAACTGCGACATTTAATGCTTTATCCCATCTAAATCTAGGAGCATCTAGGGCAGTTTGTGGGTCCATCTTAAAGTCTATCATATTCATTAGAACTTGTAAATGGCCTTGAGGTTGCATAAATCCACCCATTACACCAAATGGTCCAATAGGTAAATTATCTTTCATCATAAACCCAGGAATAATTGTATGATATGTTCTTTTTCTTGGCATTAACTTATTATGATGGTCTTCTTCTAAACTAAATGTATATCCTCTATTTTGCATAGCGATACCAGTACCATCAATCATAATTCCACTACCAAAGCCCATATAGTTACTCTGAATAAATGAGACCATATTACCATCTTTGTCGGCTGTTGCTAAGTAGACAGTTCCACTTTTTTGATAATCTATTGGCTGATGTAGTTTAGCTGCATCGCCAATATCTTTTTTTCTTAATTTTATATACTCATTACTTATTAAATAATCCTTATTCATTTTCATAAATAATGGATCAGTAACATATTTTAATGTATCACTAAATGCGATTTTTAAGGCCTCTATTTGTTTATGATAAGTATTTATACTCCCAAGTTCGAAAGATTCATCCTTAAGTAAATTTAAAGCCATTAAAGCAGTAATTCCTTGTCCGTTAGGAGGAATTTCATAAATGTCATAGCTTTTATAGTTAATACTGATAGGTTTAACAAACTCAACTTCATATTCAGATAGATCAGATTTATCAATATACCCGTCATATTTTTCCATGAAGTTAACTATCTTATTAGCAAGTTCTCCTTTATAAAAACTATCACTATTAGTTTCACCAATACTTCTTAAAGTATCCGCGTGATCTTGTGATTTAAAGAAATCTCCGGCTTTATATGAAACACCATTTTTTGTGAACACTTTGAAGAATTGGTTATATTCATCACCGATATTTCTTTTTTGATATACTTCCATTGCTCTTTCAAAGTAGTAGCCAACTGTATCACCAATTATAAATCCTTCTTCAGCAAGTTTAATAGCTGGAGATAATACTTCAAGTAGCGTTAGATTTCCAAATTTATTAATTAAAGCAGCCCAGCCTTTTGGAGTACCAGGAATAGTAATTGGAATTAATCCATTAGCTGGTATTTTAGTATATCCCATATCTCTTACTTTTTTAATAGATATATTTTTAGAACTATATCCACTACTGTTTAATCCATGAAGTTGATTATTAAAATAAACAAGTGCAAAACAATCACTCCCAATTCCATTACTAGTTGGTTCTACAACTGTTAAAGCAGCGGCAGTTGCAACTGCTGCATCGAGTGCGTTCCCACCAATTTTTAGAATTTCTAGTCCAGCTTTTGAAGCTAACTCTTCACTTGTAGCAACAACACCAGTCTTTGCATAAACACTCTGCTTTCTAGTGCGATATGGATTATTCATTTAATCACTTCCTTATCAAAATGGTATTATAACATAATCATAGTTCACAAGCACATCAGTTTTAATCCACTAGGGGAAAAAGGTCCTATTTCAGGATGTCGACCACAATGCATATAAGTCAGCAAAAACGGGTTATGATGTTTATCCTAACGTGCTTGTTGGTGACCTTGATTTTATGGGCGAAACTCTATATCTGTTTGATGAATTCTTAATAGAAAGTTCTGATACTACT
>DAOVWR010000142.1 GCA_030636545.1 Mycoplasmatota bacterium | reverse complement strand
TCTACTGATTTAGTAACAACAGTTACTTTTTTAGAAACCATAAAGGCACTATAAAATCCAACACCAAACTGGCCAATAATTTCAATATCAGCATCTTCTAATGAATCAGAAAATTCTTTCGATCCACTTCTGGCGATAGTACCTAAATTATTTACTAGTTCTTCTTCAGTTAAGCCAATACCGTTATCGCTAATAGTTATTGTTCTTTTTTCTTCATCTAATTCTAGTAAAATACTATAATCAGTCATTAACTCAGTATTAGTTAAAGCTTTATAGTGACGCTTGTCAATCGCGTCACTAGCATTACTAATTAACTCTCTTAAAAATATTTCTTTGTGTGTGTAAATTGAGTTTACCATTAAGTCTAGTAACTTTTTTGATTCTGTTTTAAATTGTTTTGTTTTAGCCATAATACATTCCTCCTTGAGTAACAAATATTTAATGTTCGCTAGTAATTATACACCTTCTTTTTAGCACTGTCAAGTAAAGAGTGCTAACAAGAATAATAAATACATTTTAAATTGCAATTTCTCCTCTTTTAAGATAAAATTATGATAATGAAAGGAGTGGTATTATGCTTACAATCATTAACAGTAATACTGATCCTAGGTTTAATTTAGCAGTTGAAGAATATGTCTTAAAATATTTAAACCTTGAAGAAGACTTCTTACTTATTTGGCAAAATGATAAATCAGTCATCATTGGTAGAAATCAAAATCCATTTATTGAGATAAATGGTGCTTTTGTCAATAAAAACCATATTCCTGTGATTAGAAGAATAACTGACAGAGGAGCAATCTATCATGATGAAGGTAGTATTAATTACGCCTTTGTTACTGCCTCTACAGAAAAGAACAATGGTAATCACCAAGAATTCTTAGATCCTGTTGTAACTGTTTTAAAGGGTATGGGAATCGATGCTCATATTAAGAATAAAAGGAATCTCTTTGTTGGCAAAGATCGAATTTCAATTGATTATCAAAACACTTACAACGATAAGATAATTCACCATGGAATTATCTTTGTAGATTCAAATTTAAGTTATATGAAACTTGTTCATAATAAAAAGAAGATTAATGTCGTAAATGTTAAAAAATATTTTAAACAACGAATGACTGTATCAATGTTTAGAGTATTATTACTACATGAACTATTAGAAGGTGAAGTAGCAAGAAATGTTTACACACTAGATAAACTAGATTTAAAAAGGATTAATCAATTAGTTGAAAAGAAATATAATAACTGGGATTGGAACTATGGAGAATCAGGTGAATTCTTAGTTAAGAAAGAATATGACAATAGAATTCAAATTACATTAATTATTAAGAGAGGTTTTATTAAAGATGTCTCAATTGATTCATTTGAAAATCCGATCAAACTAGAAAAAGCCTTATTAAATATTAAATATAATGAAGAAGAAATAAGAAAAGCAATATCTTCTTTCACCGAAATTGATACCCAAGAAATGATTGACACCATAATGTATTAAACAACTATCCACTTAATGCACTGAACCCCAATAATTGGACATAAGTGTAAAAATTAATTGAAACTTAGGGAATGATGACGATATTCTGTCGGTGTCATTCCTTTTAGTTTGGTTGACATTCGTTCTTCATTGTAATATTTGATATATTCATCAAGTTCTTTTATAAAATGTTCTGGTGAATCAAATTTCTCTAGATAATAGAACTCTGATTTAAGTATCCCAAAGAAGTTTTCGATTACTGCGTTATC
>DAOVWR010000036.1 GCA_030636545.1 Mycoplasmatota bacterium | reverse complement strand
GAATGTACATTATGCCATAAAACATTTGATAAAAATCTGCTTATTAATACTTGTGATAAGTGTGGAGAAGCGGGTATCCTAGATGTTAATTATGATTATGATGAACTTAAGAAAGTCATTAATAAAGAATATTTTATTAATAACAAAGATTATACAATCTGGCGTTATAAACACTTAATGAGTGTTAAAGACGTTGATTTTAGTAATACTCTTAAAGTAGGCTGGACACCACTTTATAAATCAACCGTTCTAAAAGAAGAGTTAGGACTCAAAGAACTTTATTTAAAAGATGAAGGTTTAAACCCTACAGCATCACTTAAGGATCGTGCTTCAGTAGTTGCTGTAGTTAAAGCAATAGAAGAAGGTGCTAGTGTTATTTCTTGTAGTTCAACAGGAAACGCAGCATCAAGTTTAGCAGGTAATGCTGCTAAACTAGGAATCAAAACAGTTATTTTTGTACCGAAAAGAGCACCACTAGGTAAATTATCACAATTACTAATTTACGGTGCACAAGTAATAAGTGTTGAAGGTGATTATAAAGATACTTTCAACTTATCAAAAGCAGCCATTGATCATTTTGGTTGGTATAACCGAAACGCAGCAATTAATCCTCATTTAGTTGAAGGTAAAAAAACAGTTGCCTTAGAAATTGCTGAACAACTTAATTTTTCAGTAACGGACTGGGTTAGTGTTTCTGTTGGAGATGGTTGTACAATTGGTGGAGTATACAAAGGATTTTATGATTTATTCAAGATTGGGTTAATTGATAGAATTCCTAAAATACTCGGTGTTCAGAGTGACGGATGTAGTCCTTTTTATACTGCTTATACTGAAGGATGTCCTTTAGTAGAAGCAGAAGAAAATACGATTGCTGACAGTATTGCTGTAGGTATTCCAAGGAATCCTGTTAAAGCTCAAAATGCTGTTGAAAAGTCTCAAGGAACATGGATCACAGTAAGTGATCAAGAAATACTAAAAGCAATGAAAATCTTAGGATCGAAAGAAGGGATATTTGGTGAACCAGCTGGAGTTGCTGGGTTCGCAGGAGTGATAAATGCATTACAACAAGGTATTATAAAACATACCGACAGTGTAACTGTAATTGTTACAGGTAATGGTCTTAAAGACACAGCCAACGCGCTAAAAGCTACAGAAGCGCCGCTATCTTTAAAACCTGATTTACAAGAATTAATTAAGTATATAAAATAAAAAATAGAGGTGAAAGAAATGAATAATATTCCGTTTGGTCCAACTTATGAGGAAATGTTACATCCTCATAAAATCGACAAAGACATTAGAAAAAGAGCATTAAAAGCATTAAAAGAAGATGAACTTGATCCAATTAACTTATTCAATATCAATTGGAAAGATGAAAACAATGAAGTACATAAAGTAGTATTACCAAAAGCATTAACAGGAGTAGATGCTAACATCGTTGTTATGTTAGGTAAATATATCCCTTCAGGTTCTCACAAAGTAGGAGCAGGTTATTCTACTTTAATTGAAGGTAGTATTGATGGAAGCATCGTTTCAGGTGAACATACAATTTTAGGTCCTTCAACTGGAAACTTTGGAATTGGAGTTGCTTATATTTGTAATTTAATGAAGTATGAAGCAATCGTAATTATGCCTGATAATATGAGTAATGAGAGATATGAAAGAATTGAAAGATATGGGGCTAAATTAGATTTAACTCCAGGGACAGAATCTGACGTTATTCTAACTTTAGAAAGAACTTATGAACTTAAAAAAGATCCAAAAACAAGATCTTTAGCACAGTTTGAATTAATGCCGAATTATCGTTGGCACCGTCACGTGACAGGAAACTCTGCAATTGAAGCTGTTAAAGGTATTGGGAACGGTCGTATCGCTTGTTTTGCATCAGCACCAGGTAGTGCTGGAACATTAGCTGCAGGAGATCAAATTAAAAAAGTATTCCCAGAAGCTAAAATCGCAGCTCTAGAACCATATGAATGTTCAACATTGATGAATGGTGGTAGAGGGCAACATAGAATTGAAGGTATTGGCGATAAAATGATTACTTTAATTCATAACGTTATTAATACTGATTTCATTGCTTTAATTAAAGATGAAGATTCAGTAAGAGGACTTAAAATCTTACATGATGGTATTGATACATTAGTTAAAAACGGTGTTGACCGTAAGGATGCAGAAAGCATGACAGAGATGTTTGGTGTATCAGGAATATGTAATATTATTGGGGCTATTAAAATGGCTAAATATTTAAAACTTGGTCCTGATGATAACATCGTTACTGTCGCAACTGACGGATTTGATAGATATGAAAGTGTTATGGTTGATCTAGAAAAAAGAACTTTAGAAATTGAAGATTTCGTATTAGATAGATGGTTCGTTGATGTATTTAGAAAAAACGGTATTGAAGATATCGTTGATTATAGAAGCGATTCTCAGAAGGAAAAACTATATATTCAAAAAGAAAAAGACTGGTTAAAATTCGGATACAAACAAGAATATCTTGATTCAATGAGAAATTCAGAATTTTGGGATGGCGAATATAACAAAATTTTCGAAGTAGACAAACAAATTATTAAGATGCGTAAGGAGTAGTGATGTAAACTATGGATATTAATTTTAAAGAAATATTAGCTAAAGCCGAGTCTTACAAAGCTGACATGACTAAGTTCTTACGTGACATGATCGCAATTCCAAGTGAAAGTTGTGACGAAGAAAAAGTTGTCTTAAGAATTAAAGAAGAAATGGAGAAAGTTGGATTTGATAAAGTCGAAATAGACCCTATGGGTAATATTTTAGGGTATATTGGACATGGTAAACACTTGATTGCTATGGATGCTCATATTGATACAGTTGGAGTTGGTAATTTAGACAACTGGACATTTGATCCATACCTTGGATTCGAAGATGAAGAATTAATTGGAGGACGCGGGGGAAGTGACCAAGAAGGTGGAATGGCATCAATGGTTTACGCTGGTAAAATAATTAAAGATCTTAATTTAGAAGATGATTATACGTTACTAGTAACTGGAACAGTTCAAGAAGAAGACTGTGACGGATTATGCTGGCAATATATTGTTGAAGAATCTAAAATAAAACCTGAGTTTGTTGTTATCACTGAACCAACTTCATGTAATATTTACCGTGGTCATCGTGGTAGAATGGAAATCAAAGTCACTACTCATGGAATAAGTTGTCATGGGTCTGCTCCGGAAAGAGGAGATAATGCAATTTTCAAAATGGCACCTATTTTACTTGAATTAAAAGAACTACACAAAAACTTATTACACAATGATTTTTTAGGTAAAGGAACACTCACTGTAAGTGAAGTATTCTTTAGTTCTCCATCACGTTGCGCTGTAGCAGATGGATGCTCAATTTCGATTGACCGCAGACTAACTGATGGTGAAACTTATGAATCAGCTTTAAAAGAAATAAGAAACTTACCATCAGTAATTGAATCAGGTGCTTTAGTTGAAATGTATGATTACGCTAGAGCTGCTTATACTGGACTTGTTTATCCAACAAAATCATATTTCCCAACTTGGGTACTAGATGAAAATCATGATGTAACACAATCTGCAGTAGAAGCTTTCAAAGGATTATTTGATGAAGAACCACTAGTTGATAAATGGACTTTCTCAACTAATGGAGTATCTATTATGGGTCGTTATAACATTCCATGTGTTGGATTCGGACCAGGTCATGAAGATCAAGCTCATGCACCTAATGAATTAACTTATAAAAGCGAATTAGTGAAAGCGGCTGCGATGTATGCTGCTATCCCACTAATGTACGTAAATAAAAAGAAATAAGGAGAAATTATATGAAACCATTATACAAAGGAAAACATTTTATTACTCTCGAAGATTGGAGTAAAGAACAAATTGATAAATTACTTGAAGTTTCACATGACCTTAAAGAAAAATTTAAAACAAACGTTCCTACTCCGTATTTAGACAATAAAACATCATTTAATATGTTCTTTGAACAATCAACAAGAACAAGAAACTCAATGGAAGCAGGACTGGCTCAACTTGGAGGACATGCAACATTTTTAGACACTTCAACTATGCAAATATCACATGGTGAAAGTGCAAAAGATACGGCAGTTATTTTATCTAGTTATGGACATGCTATTGCTTGTCGTAATTGTTTTTGGGAAGTTGGAAATGACTTCTTAAATAAAATGGCTAAACACTCTACTGTGCCAATTCTAAGTCTTCAAGATGATTTATATCATCCGATGCAAGGATTAGCTGATTTAATGACAATTCAAGAAAAAACTGAAACTACTAAAAACTTAAAAGTATCAGTAATTTGGGCTTACGCAAGTAGCCATAAAAAACCAATCAGTGTACCACTTACACAAATATTGTTATTCCCAAGATACGGTATGGATGTAACATTAGCTTACCCTGAAGGATATGATTTACCTAAGTGGGCAATTGAAAAAGCTAAAAAGAATGCACTTGAAAATGGTGGAACATTCAAAATTACTCATAATATGGATGAAGCATACATAAATGCTGATATCGTTATCCCAAAAAACTGGGGTAGCTGGGTAACTAATCAAAGTGATGAAGTAGTAGACGACTTATTAGAATCATATAAAAGCTGGAAATGTACTGAAGAAATGATTTCTAAAGCATCTCCAAATGTATACTATATGCATGCTTTACCAGCTGATAGAGGTAATGAAGTAGAAGATAGTGTAATTGATGGAACACATTCAATTGTTTATCAAGAAGCAGAAAATAGACTTCATACAGCTAAAGCAGTAATGGTAATGACAATCGGCGACAAATAGAACGCAAGAAGGAGTGTTTTAATGAACAAGTTTATGAAAATGGCTGTTGATGAGGCATACAACACAATGCGTGAAAACGCTGGTGGACCTTTCGGTGCTGTTATTGTCAGAAATGGTGAAGTAATTGCAGTTGGGCGTAATGAAGTAATCACAACAAACGACCCAACAGCACATGCTGAAGTAGTGGCAATTAGAAAAGCAACAAAATTACTTGGAACATTTGATTTATCAGATTGTGAAATATATTCATCATGTGAACCATGTCCAATGTGCTTCTCAGCAATTCACTGGGCAAAAATGAAGAATCTCTATTTTGGAGCAACTCGTTATGATGCTGCAGAAATAGGATTTGATGATCAATATATTTACGATGTCCTTGAAGGAAAGGCTTCAAAAGAACAAGTAGTAGTTAAAAATATTGATCATGAAGATAGTCTTGGTCCTTTCAAAGAATGGAGCACAAAACACGATAAAGTGAAATACTGAAAATTATAAAAAGAAGGCGAGTAAGAAATTACTTGCTTCTCTTTATTTACAGAGGAGTGTAATTATGAACGAAGAATTATTTTTAGATGTACATGAGAAACCCAAAAGTTATATAGGCTGGATGTTTATGAGTTTGCAACACGTCTTTGCAATGTTTGGAGCAACAGTACTTGTTCCAATTATAACAGGATTACCTGTTGGAGTAACATTAGTTGCAAGTGGTGTTGGGACTTTAATTTATATCGCATTTACTAAAGCAAAATCACCAGTATTTTTAGGAAGTAGTTTTGCATTTATTATTGCGATTCAATCAGTAACAGTTGCTAACCCTGACGGCTCACTTGATTTTAGTGCAGCTTACTTTGGATTGATGACTGTTGGGATAGTTTACGTAATTGTTGGGATAATAATTACTTTTGTTGGAAGTAACTGGCTTAAAAAGTTATTACCACCAGTTGTTATTGGCCCAATGATAATTATTATTGGATTAGTACTTGCTCCACTGGCTATTAAAAATGCTGGACTAGTAGGTGGAAGTGATTTAATTACACCATTAATAGCTTTAATTACTTTTACTACTGTTGTAGTGGTTAGCATTTATGCGAAGGGTCTTTTAAAAATAATTCCTTTCTTAATTGCTATAGTTGTAGGATATTTGACAGCAATCGCATTTGGAATTATTGATGTAATTGAAATTTTTGAAGGAGTAAAAATATTCGCAGTTCCCGATTTTACATTTGTTGGGACATATAAAATGAATTTAACCGCAGTTGTTATTTTCGCGCCAATTGCTTTTGTAACAATTGCTGAACACATTGGAAACCATACTGTACTTGGTGAGGTCATCGGTAAAGATCTACTAAAAGATCCAGGACTAGATAAAACATTATTTGGTGATGGAGTAGCAACATTTGTAAGTGCTGCAATAGGTGGACCTGCTAATACAACGTATGGAGAGAATACAGGAATCGTAGCAATGACTAAAAATGCTAGTGTTTGGGTTACTGGACTTGCTGCAGTATTTGCTATTATCCTTGGGTTCTTTAATGTTATTCAGGTATTTATTCTAAGTATCCCACCTGGTGTACTAGGTGGAATGACAATAGTCTTATACGGATTAATTGCAGGAAACGGAGTAAAAGTATTAGTTAAAGAAAAAGTTAATTTAAGTAATATGAAAAACTTAGTTATCGTAGGTGCAATGCTAGTTATTGGACTTGGTGGAGCAACTATTAATCTTAGTTCTACTGTAAGTCTATCAGGAATGAGCTTAGCAGCACTTATTGGAATCATTCTTAATCTAGTACTAAACCCAGAGAAAAAAACAAAAGAAAAAAGCGATTAATATCGCTTTTTTTTATAGTGTGAAACAACTTCCACCAATGAATTCTCGTAATAATGAATTACATGGTACATAAGAATCATCAATATCAACAAAATACTTTAGGAATTTAATAAGTCTATTTGCTGTAACATAGTATTCACTGTCATATGGTATTTCTTTTAATGTTGGTAAAGCATATTTTTTCATTATACATAACTCATATTGTAAACCTGAATTATAGACGTAATCCGCCTTTTCTTGATAAGGATAAATCCACATGAATTCTCCACGTCTAACAGAATCCCACATTGACAATGTTCTAATTGCTGGAGCATTTCTAAATTTCTTATCACGTACTATTCGTCTTAATAATCTTAAATTAGTAATACTAATAGGATTGTGATCATCTAAGTTCATTTGTAGCTGCGGACTTATATAGATTTTATAAATTTGTCTTTTAGGAATCATTTCTGATAACTTATCATTAAGTGCATGAATACCTTCAATGATAATCGGATTATCTTTGGATACTTTTAACTTAGTAAAGCCTTTACGACTTTTGGTTTTGAAGTCGAAATTAGGAATTTTAACTTCTTTTCCAGCAATTAAGTCAAGCATATTTTGGTTGAATAGAGCGATATCTAATGTATTGATATGTTCTAAATCAATTTCACCATTTTCATCTACTTCGATATCTTCTCTATTTAAGTAGTAGTTATCAAGTGAAATAGTCACAGGTTTAAGACCTCTTGTCATTAACTCGATTCTTAAACGATTAGAAAATGTTGTTTTACCACTAGAACTTGGTCCAGCAATAGCGATTAGTCTAATATTATCAATATCATCCTTGATTAAATCACCTAGTTCAGTAAGCATTGCATTATGGTTTGCTTCACACATATGAACAAACTCAACAATGCTATCCTTTTCAACATGTCTGTTTAGGTCAGCAATAGTACTAGCTTCAACAACATCTGCCCAAATAGATGCTTTTCTCAGAGTTTTAACATATTGTACAGCGTCTTTGAAGACAGGTATTTCACTATTAGCTTCAGCTCTTGGATACTGAATTAAGAATCCAACTTCATATGGTCTAAATAGATATTTACTCAAGTAACCTGTAGAAGGAACCATATAACCATACATGTAGTTCATATATCCATCACAAATATAGAAATGAACTTTATTGTCAGGACGGTATTCGATAATATCGATACGATCCTGATAATTATTCTCCATATAAAAATCAATGGCATCTTGTGTTGACATCGTTATTCTTTCAAAAGGAATGTCTAGTTTTACTAGTCTTTCAATTTCGTTTCTTAATCTAGTTAATACTTCTTCAATATTTGGATTATCATCATTTACAATATAACAAAAAATAGATCTTGAGATACTATATTTAAATTTTATTCTATAATTTGGATATATATTCTTGAAAGCCATTGCGATTAAATATCTTAGACTTTGCTCATAAATATGAACCGCTTCAGGGTTTGTCATTGATAAAAACTCTATTTCAGCATCATAATTAAACTTGTAAGAGAGTTCTCTCATTCTATTATTTACTCTTCCAACAATGAATTCTTTATTGCTAGTTTCAGGTAAATCGCTTAGTCTAAGTTCTTTGTCAAATTGATATTCTTTATTGCCCACTTTGATTGTAATCATATTATCACCTCTAAATTTTGTGAGTGTATTTCTATTTTACCAAAAAACCGAGCAAATTAAAACAAAAAGACAAAAATATATCATGTAAAAAATACTTGACATAATGTAAAAAATACTTTACACTGATATTGAGGTGATACAATGAATGTAAATTATAAAAGATCATTAATCACATGTATTATATTTGGTATTCTATTTTTCTACTTAGTTATTCATTTTGCAATCGTTGGACCATTAGGTTTCCAAACTGACAGGATTCATCGAGTTGTTTCAGCCGCCGCAATCTTAGTTGCAATGGTTGGATTTGCGATTATGTTGCTTCTCACTAATAAGAAAGAAAAGGTGTTTGATGAGAGAGATCAACTAATTCAAAAACAAGCTTCAACGATTGGTTTGATGCTTACCAGTATGTTTGTCTTTATATTTTCAATCATCTTATTTGTTAACTATCAAGATCGAGGTGTTTTAGAAGTTTCTTGGGTTTGGCTTATTGCTTATCTGACATTTTCTTTTGCATATTTTATTACTAGTTTAATAACTGTGTATCTATATAAAGTTGATGAGTAAATTACCTGGTAAATTAACCAATAATATCAAACAGTTACGAGCAAAACTGGATTTAACTCAAGAAGAACTAGCAATTAAAACAAAGTGTAGTAGACAAACAATTAGCGCTATTGAGAAAAATAGATACTCTCCTAGTTTATTACTAGCATATAAAATTTCTCATATTCTAGAATCTGAAATAGATGATGTTTTTAGTACTGAATAATTTGATTTATCGGGTAACTATTGACAAATAATTATATAGTTTTATAATTTAAGTGTAGGTGTGAGAGAGAGTGAGAAAAGTTGAGAAGAGAAATATTTATTGATGATTTCCTAGGTGAAGATGAAAGACCTAGAAGAGGAAGAAGAGAATACGCAGGGCGAAGAGAAAATTTTAGTCGTCATTACGACAAAGGGCGAGGATTACATGTTCATGGTGGTAGAAGAGATGGGGCAGGACCTCATTTAGATGAAGGATGTAATACTGAAAGAAATAGTCACTATGGGCATAGATATTATAAACATAGATATTACCGTAATAACGAAACTGTTAAAACAAAAATGTTTGCTAGTAAGAAAGAATTAGTTGATTACGTAAATAAGATTGGTGAAACAGGGCAACGTATAAACGTCTTTAAAATAGAAGATGATTTATATAAAGTTGTTGTTTACGGAACTGAAACAGTAAAAGAAGAAGAATAGTAAAATAAATACACCTACATTAAAGGCGCTAAATATTTAGCGCCTTTTTTTAAGGTGTTCCCCAAATTAATTGTACGAATTCAGGATGATCAATAAATGGATTTCTATTACCTTGATAACTATATATAACATCGTTACGATTCATTTCGAAGGCATCGGGTAAATCATTTAAATGCCACTCTAGAAGAATTGATAATCTCCCTATATAAGGAGAATTAATGTTATTTACTAAATCATTTAATTCTAAATCTGTATAGCCATCGTCTCCTTCGTATCTAACAGCCATATAAAAAATCATTCTCGCAACATCACCCTTGACTTCATCTCTTGGTTCCCAAGAATCAAAGTCGGAGTAGTTGTCTGTAGCGATAGTTCCATCATAAACGATAGATCCACCATTATCAAAGTCTAAAGAACCTCTTTTACTATTCATCATTACATCTGTTGGTCTAATATGGTGCATATCTGAATCAGCAATAAATTCATCTAAATCTCCATGTGAACGAGCCCATATGTGTTCTCTGTTCCATTCCCCAACGTCTCCACCGTGTTCAAGGTTTGAGATTGATACACCAGTATAAAATAAGATAATATTACTTGGATTATTGGGATCTTTATCACTAACAGACAATGCTTCCCATAAAGCTCCATAAGAGATTACTGTATGATCATCAATTAAGTCATGTAGAAAAGTTTTTAATAATTCTCCAACTAAATCATCAGCTCCTGAGTAATAACCAATATAAACAACTGTCTGAGTTAAATCTATAACAGTAAAAACAAAATCTCTTTCAATGATTATTTCGTTATAAGATAATGTAGCAGTTAAAGTTACTAGAGCGTTACCTGCATCAGCAATTGGTCTTGTGACTACTCCAGCTGAAGTTATTACATCTTCATCATTTGATGACCAACTGATATTAATGCCATCTACTACAGATAATAAGTAAATATCGGTAATTAATTCATATTCTTCAAATGAAATTGCATCAATTGCTAGTTGTACTACGTTATAATCGACTGAAACATCCCCTAAAATAACGACATTAAAGATTTTCGTCATTACACGATCTTCATAAGTTAATGTAGCTGTTAATGAAGTAGTT